>CAXYUO010000064.1:0-12417 GCA_964292185.1 uncultured Frigoriflavimonas sp. | reverse complement strand
TGCTAAACCAATTGCCAATCTTTGTTTCATACCCAAAGAATATTTTTTCATTTTGATATTTCGTGCTTCTAGAAGACCAACCAATTCCAAAACTTCATCAATTTTTTGATGAGATAAATTTCTCAAAGTACAAACTACTTTTAGATTATCATATCCTGTAAGATGGTCGTAAAATGCGGGATAATCTATCAAAGAACCTATATTTTGCAATCCGTTTGGATACAATTCGTCCACTGGTTTATCAAAAACTTTTATAGAATTTTGATTCTCATTGAATAATCCCATTATCAATCTCATTGTTGTAGATTTTCCAGCACCATTAGAACCTAAAAATCCGTAGATAGAACCTTTTGGGACAGACAGATTTACATTTTTAAGGATTAATTTTTTGGTATCAAATCCAAAATTCAAATCTCTGATTTCAATTATGTTTTCCACTTTGTATTTTTATGTAAATTAAACTAAATTTTTCTTTGTTTATACTATAATTAAAAAAAAATCTGTGCAAATCCATGAGCGTTCTTCACCCACAGATTTGCACAGATTTGCACAGATAAAAAATATTTTAAAATAACCCTTTCATCCATTAAAAGACTAAAAGGGTTGATTATTTAAAATTTAAAAAAAAATTCTACCAGATTTTCACTCTATCTTCTGGTTTTTTATACAATTTATCACCTGGTTTCACACCAAAAGCTTCATAAAAAGCATCGGTATTTACCAATGGTCCAAAACTTCTGAAATATCCTGGAGAATGCGGATCTGTTTTCACTTGGTTTAGTTTGTTTTGCTCTGTTGCCAAAGTTCTCCAAACAGTTCCCCAACTTAAAAAGAATCTTTGATTTTGAGTGTAACCACTTATTTCACCTGGATTCCCATGGTCTTTCAAATACATTTGCAAAGCATCATAAGCAATATTTACACCTCCAAGATCTGCAATATTTTCACCATTTGTGAAAGTTCCATTGATGAAAGTTCCTTTTACAGGTTCATAAGTATCGTATTGAGAAGCTAAAGCCGTAGTTACTTTTGTGAAATTCGTTTTATCTTCTGGTGTCCACCAATCTTTTAGGTTTCCATCTCCGTCAAATTGTGCTCCAGAATCATCAAATCCATGGGTAATTTCATGACCAATTACAGCTCCAATTCCTCCAAAATTAACCGCAGCATCTGCTTCAAAATTGAAAAATGGTGGTTGCAAAATAGCTGCAGGAAAAACGATTTCGTTGTTTACGGGATTGTAATAAGCGTTCACAGTTTGAGGTGTCATTCCCCATTCTGCTTTATCTACAGGTTTCCCTATTTTATCTAGCTCTCTTTGGTATTGCCATGCTCCAACATTTTGCAGATTTTTGTACAATGTTCCACCATCTTTTGCAGCAGCGATTTGAAGTTTAGAATAATCTTTCCAAGTATCTGGATAAGCAACTTTTACGGTAAATTTATTCAATTTATCTAATGCTTTTACCTTCGTAGTAGAAGACATCCAACTTAGATTATTGATGTGGGAAGCAAAACTTTTTTTCAAGTAACCAATTAATTCTACCATTTCTGTTTTTGCTTCTGCTGGAAAATATTTTTCAACATATAGTTTCCCAAAAGCTTCTCCCAAAACGCCACCAATCATTTGGTAACCTCTTTTGTTCATCGCTCTTTGCTCTTTTTGTCCGTTCAGATATTTACTGTAAAAATCAAACTGAATATCATCTAAATTTTTAGAAAGTACAGTTGCACCTCCAGAAATCATTTTGTATTTCATAAAATCTTTTAACAAACCTAAATTCTTGGTATTCAAAAATTTATCAAGATTTTGATAGTATTTTAATTCACCAATAATTGCAATATCTGTATTTACACCTGCATCTTTCAAATATTTTGGTAGATCAATATTCTTCACCAATTTAGAAAGTTCTGCATTGGTTTTTGGGTTATACTGCAAAGTATTATCTCTTGCTTGTTCATTAGTAAGAAGAGATTGTGCTGTCAATTTTTCGAAAGCAACTATTTCTTTTGCAACAGCCGCAGAATTTTTATACCCAATTTGATCTAGCATAGAAGCTACATATTTTGTGTATTCAGCAATTACTTCTGTATTCTTATCATTGGTTTTTTGGTAATAATCTCTACCCAAACCTAAAGAAATATCGCCAAGATAAACAGCATTCATGGTAGAATTTTTCAAATCTGCATAAACTCCCCAACTATAAAAAGGATTATCGCCTTGTTTTGTTGCTTCTACTAAATAATTTTGAAAATCTGACATGTTTTTTATGGCATCAATCTTCGCAAGATCTGCTTTTATAGGAGAAATTCCGTCTGCATTTCTCTTATCCATATCCATATAAGTGGCGTACAAATCTTGAATTTTCTTGCCTTCGCTTCCTGCAGCAAATTTGTCATTCAACAAAGAATTAAGAATCGTCATAGAATTATTATCCGTGTCTTCTCTTAATTTATTGAAAGAACCCCAACTCGATTTATCCGATGGAATTGTAGCTGTTTTCATCCAAGTTCCATTCACATAATCATAAAAATTATCTTGTGGACGAACAGATGTGTCAAAATCTTTCAACATCAATCCTTTTTCTAAAGCTACTGGTTTAGGAGATTCTGCTTCCATAGGAATTTGTTTTTCTGGTGTTACAGCCATTTTTGTGGTACAAGAATCCATAGAAAGTAATCCTGCAACTGCAACAACTGCCAATATTGTTTTTTTCATAAATAAATGATTATTAAAAAATTATTTTTATAAAATATAAGTAGTAAAAATATGAAAATAGTTACGAATTGTAAATTTTTTGTTAAAATTTATTTTTATTAGAGCCTATTTAAATTTGTATTAAAACCACAAAAGGAACAAAAGAATGAGCTTAAATAATTCTTTTTAAAGTGAAAATAAGGCACAATACACTTATTTTTACTTTAAATAGTGTTTAATTTTCTTAAACTTTTGTTCCTTTTGTGGTTAAAAATATTTTTATAAAAAATTTAAACAAGCTCTTAATGTTTTAATAATTCGAGTAATTCGTGAAAATTCGATTAATTAGTTTTAACTAAAATAATGATCAAATCTTGCAAAACTTTTTGAGAAACAAAATTCATAAAATCTTTTCTATCTAAATGTGGCAGAAAAAGATGAAAGGTTTTTTCAACATTTTTAACTCGAATAGAATAATATACATTCCCTTTTTCAGTATTAAATTCATCAGAATTCGGACCTGCAACTCCAGTAGTAGAAAGACAAATATCCGTATTGAACAATTTTTGCAAACCTAAAGTCATTTCTTGAGCTACTTCTTCAGAAACTACAGTTTTAGATTGAATGGTTTCTGGATTTACACCTAAAATTTTTGTTTTTTGATGATAATCATACGGAATTACACTTCCTAAAAAATACTGTGAAGCACCAGAAACTGAAGTTATTAATTGAGATAAAGCTCCACCAGTACAAGATTCTGCAACAGAAAGCGTGAGATTATTTTTTATTAAAAGATCGTGCAAAATATATTCAATCCCTTCATGATTTGTTGCAATTACGCGATCACCAATGATTGGCAAAATTTTTTGCACTTCGGTTTCGAGTTCAGATTTTATTTTTTCTAAATTTTTTCCCGTATTGGTTAATTTTAATTTTACTCTGTTTGCAATTGGCAAATAAGATAAAGTAATGTTTTTTGGCAATTGATCTTCCCATTTTTCTATGGTTAATGCAAGCAAACTTTCAGGAAAATCTACCACAGAAATGATTCTGGTTTCTATAAAATTGAGTTCATATTTTTGTTGTAAATACGGAACAATTTGATTAGAAATAAAGGGTTTCACCTCGAAAGGAACGCCAGGTAAACAGATTACCGTTTTTCCTTTTTCTTCTATCATTTGGCAAGGCGCAGTTCCATTGTGATTTTGAAAAATGGTCGCTTTTGATAAAACCACCGCTTGATCTTTATTTATTTCCAGCAAATGTTCGCGTTTTCTTTTAATGAGAAGTTGTTTTAAATGCTCGAAAGTTCCCTCATCTAAAACCAGTTCATCATCAAAAAATTCTTTGAAAGCCGTTTTTGTTTTATCATCTCTAGTTGGTCCAAGTCCACCAGTTGTGATTACCAAATCTGCCATTTTCAAAGCAGATTTCAGCGTTTTTTTAATAGTTTCAATTTCATCAGAAATGGTAAAAATTTGTACGGTATTTATTCCGATGCTTTTCAGTTTTTCTGCGATGTAAGTAGAATTTGTATCTACGGTATTTCCGGAAAGGATTTCGTCTCCGATTGTGATAATGGTGGCTTGCATTTTTTATATTAAATTTAAAAAAGAAATTTCACATCTCTTTTTGTAAAATTAAAACTAATTAAGCATTAAAACAACCAAGAAATTTAAAACTTTACTAAATTTACTTTTATAAAGATTAACACTTAAAACGAATACGAAATGATTTAGAAATTTTTTCAGAATATATTCAAAAGTTCTAAAATGAATAAAATTGAAAACAAAATATCTTTTGATGAAATATACTCTGAATTTGGAATTTTCGAATACGAAAACAATGGATTTAGAATTTTATCAAACAAAAATGATAATTTAATATTATGGTCTGATATTATTGAGATTAATGTTTACAAAAAAGATTTATATGTTTACGATTTAATTTCAATGGAAATTTTAATTAAAGAAAAAGTTTTAAATATTAATGAAGAAACTGCTGGCTGGTATCAATTTGTCTTGAAATTAAAAGAAATTTTTAAAGAAATACCAAAAGATTGGGAAATAGAAATTGCTCAACCACCTTTCGAGTTAAACTTTAGAACAATTTTAAAAAAATGTTGATTTTCTCAAAACAACTACTTCTGCTCCACCCAAACCAAATTTTCAATCTCAAAACCCAAAGATTTCGCTTTGTCTAAAAATCTTTGTTTGTAATTTTAATTGGTGGCATTTTGCAACTTGTAAAACAATTTATTCATGAAAAAGTAATGTAATCTTTGTTACAGACTTTGGTAATGAATATAACTACTTTTGTTTTATAATTCTAAAAATGAATCCATTAATAAATAGATTTGCGATCCTATTATTTTCATTTCTGTATATTTCTATTTTTTCGCAAGTTGAATCTTCTCAGATAAAAAAACATATAGAAACATTGTCTTCCGATTCTATGGAAGGTAGACTTGTTGGTTCTAATGGCGAAAAATTAGCTTCAGAATATATTTCTAATTACTTTCAAGAATTAAATCTTACTCCTTTTACGAATAATGAGTTTATCAATTATTTTTCATTTAATTATAATTCAAATCCTCATGGAAATAGTTCTGAAAAAGATAATATTACAGGAAGAAATGTTGTGGCATTTTTAGATAATGGTGCGAAACACACTTTTGTTATAGGAGCACATTATGATCATTTAGGTTTAAATGAATATAATTTATCTACAGATTCAAAAGGGAAAGGGCAAATTCATAATGGTGCAGATGATAATGCTTCTGGAGTTTCTGCCGTTTTAGAATTGGCTAATTTGTATAGCAAAAACAATATAAAAGAACCCGTCAATTTTATTTTTGTATGCTTTTCTGGCGAAGAATTGGGATTAATGGGATCTAAATCTATTGCAGAAATAATTAAAAAAGAATATCCAAACAGTTCATTGATGCTCAACTTTGATATGATTGGAAGAATGGATTCTACAAATTCTTTAAATATTGGGGGAATTGGAACTTCACCCAATTTCAGCAAAATTGTAAACAAAAATAAACCCGATACTTTTCAACTTACTTTAGATGAAAGCGGAACAGGACCTTCAGATCACACCTCTTTTTACTCCAATGGAATTCCGGTTTTATTTTTCCATACAGGTTTACATCTTGATTATCATAAACCTACAGACGATGCCGATAAAATAAATTTCAAAAAAACAGCTGAAATAGTAGGTTTTGCAAAAACTGTGATAGATGATTTAGCATTAAATCCGGAATTGCCATTTCTACAAACCAAATTAAAATCCACTGAAAATATTTCTTCATTTAAAGTTACTCTCGGAATTTTCCCCGATTACACAGATTATGGCGATGGATTGCACATACAAGAAGTGATAGAAAATAGAACTGCAGAAAAATACGGTTTGCAAAAAGGAGACATCATTACAAAAATTCATAAAACAAATATTACCGATGTTTACACCTATATGAAAGCATTATCAACTTTGAAAAAAGATCAATTTTATCAATTAAAATTCATTAGAAATAAGAAAAACAAAACCATCAAAATAAAATTTTAAAAGCATGAAAAAATTTTTATTACCATTTCTATTTGCAATAGAAATCCTTTCTGTAAAAGCTCAAACAGCACCATTTGAAATTTCATTAGAGCCAATAAGCATAAGCAATTTGGGAGGAATACAATCTTTTTCTTTCGGACAAGCCAATGGAAAATGGCTTTTGGTTGGTGGTAGATTAGACGGACTTCACATAAGACAACCTTTTGCAGCTTTTGATATTGCTGGTCATAATAATCAGCTTATAGTTGTAGATCCTGTTTCTCAACAAAAATGGTCTGCACCTTTAACATCTTTATCCACCGCAATTCAAGAGCAATTAAGCTCCACAAATATGGAATTTTATCAAGAAGGAGATTATTTATATTGCGTTGGTGGATATGGTTATAGTGCAACTCTTGGAAATCATACCACTTTTGATAAATTAACCGCAATAAAAGTTTCAGACGTAATCAATGCTATTATAAACAATACCAGTTTCTCAACTTATATCAGACAAATTACAGATGCTCAGTTTCAAGTAACTGGGGGAAGATTAAGAAAAATTGGAAGTACTTATCATCTTTTAGGTGGTCAAAAATTTATTGGAAGATACAATCCAATGGGACCAAATAATGGACCAGGTTTTATTCAAGAATACACCAACAGCATTAGAAAATTCACCATAACAGACAATGGAACCAATATTACCATCAATCATCTTACAGCTTATACAGACGCTGTAAATTTGCACAGAAGAGATTATAATGCAGAACCGCAAATTTTGCCAAATGGAAATGAAGGAATAACGATGTTTTCAGGTGTTTTTCAAACAACAGCAGATTTGCCTTTTCTAAATTCTGTAACGGTAGATTCTAACGGTTATGCTGTTAATAATACTTTCCAGCAATATTACAATCATTACCATTGCCCAGTTTTGCCAATTTATTCTGAATTAAATAATGAAATGCACACTGTTTTTTTTGGAGGAATTGCACAATTTTATGATAATGCAGGAACCTTGGTTCAAGATAATAATGTTCCATTTGTAAATACAATTGCAAGAGTAACCAGAGACAACAGTGGAAATATGGCAGAATATAAATTGCCAATTGTGATGCCTTCTCTTTTAGGATCTGGAGCAGAATTTATTCCGAATTTAAGCTTACCTCATTTCAATAATGAAGTTTTCAAATTGGATAATATTCCTACAACGAATACTTTGATAGGTTATATTTTTGGTGGAATAAGCAGTACAGCTCCCAATATATTTTTTGTAAATGATGGTTCGCAAAGCACCACAAACAATCAAATTTTCAAGGTTTTAATTAAAAAATCTTCTCCATTATCTGTAGATGAATTGAATCATTCAAGCAACAACAATCTAAATTTAATGATTTATCCAAATCCAAATGATGGTATTCTCAACATTACATTCAACTTAATTAAAAGTGAAAATGTAAGCATATCAATTCATGATATAAAAGGTTCTCTTATTGATAAAATAGAGCTAAAAAATTTAAAAATTGGCAAAAATAATTTTCAAAAAGAAATAGATAATCTTAAAGGTGGAAATGTATATCTCATTTCACTTGAAACACCAACTGAAAAAATTACTCATAAATTAATAGTGGGAAATAGAATGCACAGATAGCAGTTTCAATCTAGGCCAAAAAAAAATCGCCTCCATTTCTGGAAGCGATTTTATTTATAGATAATTTGATTAATCTCGATTTTTAATCATGATCCAACCGTTATTCAAAATTAATTTTTTGCTTGCAGGATGTTCATAATTTAATTGATACCAATAAGTATCTGTATTCAAAGGTCTGCTTTGGAATGTACCGTCCCAAGTAAAATTATTTTTATCCATTTTGTAGAGTAATTTTCCATATCTATCATATATAGAAGCTGCAAATTTTGGATATTTACTGATGCCTACTAAATTAAGTACATCATTTTTGCCATCGCCATTTGGTGTTAAAACATTTGCCATAGAGAATGTGAAATAATTCAACATACCTTCGCAAGTAGTTCTTTTTACTCTTACTTTTATGATTACATCAATATTCTTATCTATATTATAAAATATATTTGAATCTTGCCAAGTTGCACCATCATCAAGAGAATATTCTAAAACTCCATTGCTTGGATTAGAAGCTGTGATTGTAAGCTGACTATTATTTTCATACGTTACGTCTATAACTTCTGGAACTATTGCTTGTATTACCTGTGTGGTAAATTGTTTTGTACAAACACCATTATATATAGAAACCGTATAAGAACCAGCAATACTTACGGTAATTGTTTGTGTTGTAGCTCCATTACTCCATAAGTAAGTATATCCAGGACCAGTTCCTGCGTCTAAAGTTATTTGATCTCCTACACAAATATACCCTGTAATTGTAGGCATATTAGAAGTAATTGCTGGAAAAACTTCAATAGTAATAGTTGCCGGATTTAAAGATTTACAACCGTTTGCACCATAAGCATAAACGGAATAAGTTGTTGTAGTTGTAGGAGAAACTGTGATGGTATTTCCTGTTGCAGGATCACTATTCCAAAGATAATTTACACCACCAGTTGCTGTTAAAGTTATAGATTCTCCATTACAAATTTTAGTTTTTGGAGCAGAAACTGTAGTAAGTGGAGGTGCTAAATCTGTAATTACGTTTACTGTTTTAGTAACGGTACAAGCAATATCTCCTGGTTGATAGGTTTTTACAATTGTAAGTGTATATGTTCCTGCAGAACTTACAGTAGCATTAAGCGTATTTCCACCAGAAACTATTGTTCCTCCATTTGTAGCTTGCCAAATAAATGTAGAACCAGCAGGATATGTAGAAGCATTTCCTATTAAAGTTACTGTTGGATGCAAACAAGTAATTGGTTGAGGATTTTCTACAACTGCAATCATTTCTGGAGCTTTTACTAAGCCTAAAAGTGCTATACCAGGACAAAACCCAGATTTCACAGTTACGTATATCGTTTGTCCACCTGCACTCATAAAGTTTGTAGGATTTACAATAAAATTTCCATTTTCTGCAATTGCATCAGCTTGGTTTACATAATATTTAAAAACTGCTCCAAGAGTTGTGCTAATAGCAGATTGTGCTCCTGTAAGATTAAAAGGTACATTACCTACACCATAACATGCTGTAAGTAAAGCATTTTGAACAGTTGGAGAAGTTCCTCCTATAATTTCTACTTGTGCCGTTCCTGGACAAGAATTTCCTGGTACAGTAACTTCAACTGTATAAATACCTGGTTGTACTGCTGTATAAGTTGCATTGGTTGCTCCTGCAATTGGAGCACCATTCAAGAGCCATTGGTAAGTAACAGTTGTAGATTGTACAGAAGCTGTTAAAACTTTAGGAGCATTGTTACATTGTTGAATTTGTGGTGGCAAAGCAACACCAGTTGGATCTAAAATTTGAACACCAATATTAAATGAACCTGCCTCTAGAAAAACAGCAGAATCGAATGAACGATCTACAGCATCAGCAATTACCATTTTGAAATGATAGGTTGCACCTGGAATTACAGTTGCGGTTGCAGTAAGTGGTACGGTTCTTCCATTTAAATTTGTAACAGTTGCAGTTGCTTGTGGATTCAATCCGAAAAAATAAGCTGCATTTATTGGTCCACATGTAAAACTTGCAGGTACAATATTCGTAACACTTACAGGACCACCACCTGCTGGAAGAATGGCTAAATTGGTGTAATTTGGATCTCCTTGTTTTTTTAATAATAAAGCAAAACCGTCAGAGAAATTTCCACATGGGAAAGATGATGTATATTCTTCTGATGCAAAAATATAATTAAAAGTAACATCTGTACTAGAAGGTACAAAATCAAATTCTATTGCTGTAGCATCTTGCAAAGATCCAAGTGGATTAATTGCTGCTACTAAATCCGCATCACTTCCTGTTCCTAATTGATCACTAAGACCTGTATCTGCAGCATTTCCAGCACGTCTAGCTTTTCCTGTAACTAATACAATTCCTGCATCAAAAGGGAAGTTTGTAGTACCTTTATTAAAATATCCCCAAGATCTTTCTGTATCTGTAGCTGGAGTATTTGGAGAAACGGTTACATTACTCACATTTGGAGTGGTACAGGTAGATCCACCTGCAATAAGTACATCTGTAACCAATTGGCTAATAGAAAATGCAGATGGTGGATAAGTTGCAACATTCACATCTATAAATGCTCCAGCTTTTGCTGTTTTATTTATTGGTTCAGAAATTGGTTTTCTTTCTTGAGCTTGAGAAAAACTTGCAAATAAGAGAAAAAACAAAGCACTAAAGTAAAAATTCATTCGATAATTGTACATTTTATAGTATTTTCAACAAATATAAACATTTTTTGAAAAATATTGATAGATCCTAATACAAATTATGCTAATTTTACAATCATTAGAAAATGATGTTGTTACATAATACAGAATCTTACAAAAAATTTAAGATTTTTCTATGTTTTCTAAGAGGCTGTAAATTAAACTGTGTCAAAAGTACAGAATTAGTATTTTTAACATAAAGTTTAAGACAATGAAAACAGAAAAAGAAGCCTTCGATTATGAAGCAACAAAACAGAAAGCATTAGAACAATTTAGAAGTGGAAAAAGTTTGTATGGCAAAGATGGTGCATTTGCACCCTTGCTGAAAGATTTTTTAGAAACTGCATTGGAAGCAGAACTAGAAGCTCATTTAGACCAAGAACGGCGAAAAAATGGCAACCGCAGAAACGGACAAACAGCAGCAAATTGCCAAAGAAGAAAAGCAAGCCATCCACCAAGCAAAAAATAAAGATCATGCTGCCCGCATGAAAATTAAAAGTTCGGAAGCAGCAAAGAAAGCGCAAGAAGCAGATAAAAAACGCAAAAGAAAAATCCAGCAGAAAAGGTGAAAACACCATCTATCGAGACTACACGATGGACGAAATAAAAGCAATGAGCGCAGCCAAACGTAGAAATTTGCAAGACAAAGGCGTCATACCAAAAGGTTTAAATTTTTGATGATTTGCCAGGTCAAACGCATTAAAAATATTAAGGTCTATTTATCCACAGATTTACACTGCCGATTAAAAAAAAACTAAAATTCAATCAAAATAAATCCTATATTTGTTACACTAACCCCCTAAAAATTAACACAATGCCATCACAATCAGAAGTAGGACACGCAAAAAATGTAGCCAATTTCGGCGAAATCATCACCTATTGCACCGCTTATGGTGCCACCTACAATCCATCAAAAACAGCACTGCAAATATCAGAACTCAATAATTTGCTTATACCACAGCACAAGCAGAAATCACAACCGTAGCAACAGCAAAAAATGCATTCGACACAGTTACAGGAAACCGCCAATTAATTTTCGAACCCTTCAAACCTTTAGCCACAAAAGTATTCAACGCACTTTCCGTGTCAGATACCACAGAGCAAACCATTGCAGATGCCAAAACCATCAACAATAAATTACAAGGCAAAAGAGCGAAAAAGGAAACAAATAGTACAACTCCAGAAGGCGATGAACCAGTACAAAGCGCAACAGTTTCTGTATCTCGACAAAGTTATGATAGTTTAACAGAAAACTTCTCAACACTTGTAGATTTAGTAAAAAACACACCTTCTTATGCTCCAAACGAAACAGAACTAACTTCCGAATCACTAAAAAACTATTTAATAGAATTACAGAACGCTAATAAAAACGTAATCACCGCAGAAGTCGCCTACAGCAACACAAGAATTTCCAGAGACACCATACTTTACAAACCCAATACAGGTTTATTTGACGTTGCATCAGATGTAAAAAAATACGTAAAATCCATCTTCGGCGCAACCTCACCACAATACAAGCAAATAAGTGGCATAAAATTCACAAACCCAACCACTTAAAATCAATCTCACGCCACCAAACAAAAGAGCTATCCCATAAAAAAGAGAGCTCTTTTCTTATTTTAAAAAACACCCTTCCTACTTTAGAAAACGCCCATCAGTATTTAGTATTCTCCCATCCGCATTTAGAAAACTACCGCCATACTTTAGTGTTCTTGCATCTGCATTTAGTATTGTCGCATCCTACTTTAGTATTCTCAAATCCGCATTTAGAAAACTCCAATCACATTTTAGCATTCCTTCATCCTACTTTAGTATTGTTCTATCAATATTAAGA
>CAXYUO010000063.1:0-12427 GCA_964292185.1 uncultured Frigoriflavimonas sp. | reverse complement strand
GTAGAACCACCTTTATTGTATGAAACTCCATCAAACATATCTTCACGAGAATGATAATTAAATCACACCAAATCTTTTGTTGGGTTTGAAGGATCCATCATATATCCTTTAATTTCCTTCATCAAACCATAATCTGCAAGACTTTTTCCGTATTTATGTTCGTTCCAAAGGTATTGAGAATAGTTCGCAAAAGACTCATTTACAGTAAGATTGCTCCAACTTTCGGCAGTTACCAAATCACCAAACCAATGGTGAAATAATTCGTGAGCGATGGTTTCTTCCCACCCATTTTCGTCAATTAAATCTCCAGGTTTTTGCTGTGCAGATTCTTGATGAAGAACCGCCGTTGTATTTTCCATTGCACCAGAAACAAAATCTCTACCCACAATTTGCGAATATTTACTCCAAGGATAATCGTAATTTAATCTTTTAGAAAAGAATTCTATCATTTCTGGCGTGTTTCCAAAAATCTGTTTTGCATACGGTTCATATTCTTTTTCTACATAATAATCTACGGGAATAGTTCTCCATTTATCCTTTACGACAGCATATTCTCCAACTCCCATAAAGAATAAATAGGGAGCATGTCTTTTATCCATTACCCAATGGTCGGTTCGCATACCACCACTTTCTTTGGTAGAAGATTTCATTAAACCGTTGGATAAAGTCACGTATTTATCGGGAACCGTCATGTAAATTTCTTGGGTGGTTTTCTGATTGGGTTTGTCGATAGTTGGAAACCAAGCTGAAGAAGATTCGGTTTCACCTTGCGTCCAAATTTGGGTTGGTTTATCAGCATCTGTTCCTTGTGCGTTGATGAAATACAAACCTTTTGCATCAGAAATTGCAGCACTTCCTGCTTGTTTTACTTCATTCGGACGAGCGGTATATTTGATGTAAACGGTGTATTCTTGGTTTCGAGAATAGGTTTTATCTAAATTAATTTTGAGCATATCATTTTTATACTCGTATTTTAAAGGAGATTTTGCACCATTTTTATCCAAAGCAACTTCGTGAATGAGCATTCCTTTCGCATCAAGTACCAAAGAATCTGAAGAATAGAAAAACGGACTTGCAGTCAACCATTCTTCGCCGTTCATTTGTTCTTTTTGATAGTCGAAACTTACCTTTAATTTGGTGTGTTTCAGTTCTGTAGATTTGGTGTGCGTTTGCTGATAAATTTCTGTTCTACCGGAAGTATCGGTTTGTGCAAAAGCATTTGTTGTGAATAAAATTCCCAGTAAACTAAGGGAAATGATGAGTTTTTTCATTTATATTATTTATATTTTCTTTTATTTCAATTGGAATCACCTAATTTTATTTGTGTTTTGCACAAAGTTTAATAATGGTGAATTCATCTATTATTTTAGTAAATTTTTCAGGAGATTTGGGTCTTTTTTATTTGCCCAGAATAGAATAATAACAACTTCTTTTTTAGATACAACTTTAAAGAAAATTTTCACATTTCTTTTGCCAACTAAAGCGTAACTTATATTTGAATTATATTTAGGAAAAGTAATTATCCTATTATTCAAATGCTCACGAAATTTTAAAATATCCAATTTAAAATTATTGATTTCATTTATAGTCCATCTTGCTTGTAAAAAATCAATGATTTCATTAAAACTTTTTTCACCAATTGCTGAAATAGTAATTTTCATATTTTAAATTTCTCCTCAATAAATTCTGGAGTAAATTCTTTATAATTTCCGTCTTGAAATTGTTCGAAACTTTTATCTAATAATTGATTAAATAAAATTTCATATTCATCTTCTGGCATTTCTTCCCCATCTAATTCATTTGCTGAATGTTTAGATTTGTAAGACTTTATGTATTCAGCACTTTCTTCTTTTACTAAATCAATTTTATCGTCATTCAAAGAAATACTTTTCACTCCTTCCAATTGCGAAAGAAGTTGTTTTAAAAATGCAATATCCGCCGAATCTTCTAATTTTAGGGTAAGTTCCATTATTAAATTTTAATCAAAGATAAAACAAATTTTTATTAAGATTTCTTGTTGACGAAAGTTTCAAATAAATCGTTCACAAAAGATTCGTAATCGCCACTTTTTAGTTGTTCTTTGCTTTTGTTAACGGCTTTTTTCAAATCACTTTCTGAATTTTCTTCGTTGATGATTTCCACAGATTTGATGCCTTTTATTTGGATTAAAAGCTCTGATAATTTACCGAAATCGGCGTTTTCTTCGAGGTTTATTTTTAGGGATTTCATATTTATTCTTTAGTAAAAGTAAAGGTATTTGCTCCTTGTGTAAAAACCATTTCATTTTTATCCGAATTGAAATCCATTTTAATTGCCGCTGCCTCAAATTTAAAAATATTGTTAGAAATTGCATCCAGTGGAAAAGCACTTTGTCCCGTTGCTTGAGCTTTTAATTGACCATTTTCTTCAAAAATAGTAATTTTTAATGGAAAAGAAGGAGTAGAGTAAATTCCTTCTAATTTTTTCAAATCTTTTATGGGAATTTCTATCGATTTAAAATCTGGAATATCGAAATTAATTTCATTTGCAGCTTTCAAAGCAGTGATAGAAATTTGATTATTTTCATAGTCAGATTGATTGGTAATCATTGCAAAAGCAGTTTTACTTTCAGGAAAATAATACAAAACAGACCGAAAATCATCAATACTTCCATTATGTCCGAAACCATGTTGTTCATTGAAAGGAACTGGAAAAATTCCAAGTCCGTAATTTTCTTTATACTGTTTCATCTTTTCTAAACTTGATTTCGAAATTATTTTATCGTTTGCTAAAGCAATTATAAATTTCAATAATTCTGATGGAGTGGAAACTAAACTTCCGGCACCTATTGGAACAGACATGTCGGTTTCGTTGCTTTTAACATATTTTTTATTTAACAAAACATATGAATTTGCTACATTATTTTTAGAATTTATTTTTTCTCCAACTTTCGTGGAAGTTAAAGCTAAAGGTTGGGTAATTTTCTCTGTTAGAATTTGAGCGTACTGTTTTTTATAAATATTTTCTAATACAAAAGCCAAGATTACGTAGTTGGAATTGCTGTATTCATATTTCGAATCTGGTTCAAAATCGGTTCCTCCTATTACGATTTTTATAAGCAAATCTGGTTTCGAAATATGTTGAGTATTATAAGAAAAATAATCGGAATCATCTGTGAAACTATGAATTCCACTTCGATGTTGAAGAAGATTTTGAATAGTGATTTTTTCTGAGTTTTTGATTTGAGGAAAATATTGAGATAACTTATTTTCTAATTTAAGTTTTCCTTCTTCCGCAGCTTTCATGACCAAAACAGCCGTAAAAGTTTTTGAAATAGAGCCAATTCGATAAACAGTATTTTCATCAGATTCTATTTTATTTTCTACATCTGCAAATCCAATCGCTTTATTATAAACAATTTGATCCTCTTTTGCAATAGCAAAGCTTCCCATCACTTTATGATTATTATCTAAAGCTGAAAAATAATCATCTAATTTTAATTTATTGACAAATTGAGAAGCAGCAATTCCGAAAACACCCACAAAAAACGAAATAAAAATTTTTTTTATCATAATTAATTTTTCTCATTAGTAAAGAATTTAGAGAAAAAGTTACAATGATAAATTATTTGCAATATAATATTTGAGGGAGATAAAAAGATGGCGTTCCTACGGAACGCTGAATGCATCTACTATTAATTATTCTACACAGATGATGTTCCTACGGAACATTTAATTTTAAATTTACAGAAAAGGTTTCGTTCCTACGGAACTCTCTTTTCAATTTGATATTTATTTCTACAAAGGTTTTGTTCCTACGGAACATTAAATATACTTTTTTTTGGTAAAAATTGAACGTACTTTTGGAACGCAATATTTAGCAGCCCGAATTGAACGGAGCTCTTTTTGTGGAACGAAGTGGAACAAAAAAGCGGGAGTGGAAGGCGGATTAAGCTGCCCAAATAAAAAAATAAAATAATTTTCGATGAAGTCAAATTCTACCAAAATTAGATTGCTTCGTACCTCGCAATGACTATTATATCGCAACTGGAGCTTTTATTCCTGGTTCTGGTTCGTAATTTTCTAAGGTAAAATCTGAGAAATCGAAATCGAAAATATTTTTTATTTCGGGATTTAATTTCATGGTTGGTAAAGATTTTGGCGTGCGAGAAAGCTGTTTGTTGACCTGCTCAAAATGATTATTATAAATATGAACATCGCCGAAACTGTGTACATAATCGCCGACTTTTAAATCGCAAACTTGCGCAACCATCATCAATAACAAGGCGTAACTCGCAATATTGAAGGGAACTCCGAGAAAAACATCTGCGCTTCTTTGGTATAATTGCAGCGACAATTTTCCATCGGCAACATAAAATTGAAAAATCGTGTGACACGGAGCTAAAGCCATATTCGGGATTTCTGCAACATTCCAAGCGGAAACTATTAACCTGCGAGAATCTGGATTTTTTTTGATTTGCTCAATTACTTCCGAAATCTGATCGACTATTTTACCGTCTTTTCCTTCCCAACTTCGCCATTGCGCACCGTAAACTGGGCCTAAATCTCCGTTTTCATTTGCCCATTCATTCCAAATGGAAACGCCGTTATCATTCAGATATTTAATGTTTGTATCGCCTTTTAAAAACCAAAGCAATTCATAAATAATTGATTTTAAATGTACTTTTTTGGTGGTCATCATTGGGAAACCTTCGGAAAGATCGTATCGCAATTGATAGCCGAAAACGCTGCGAGTTCCAGTTCCGGTTCTGTCGGTTTTATCGGTTCCTTTGTCGAGAATATGTTGAAGGAGGTCGAGGTAGTTTTTCATTTGGGTTCAAAGTTTAAAGTTCGTTATTCAATTGAAGACTGCAAAAATACTAAACTTAGTCTGAATTAACTTTTGAATTCAACAACTTTTCAAGTTCTTCAAAATAGGTATAGTTTATTAAATTGTAATATTGATTTCCATTAAAAATAGTGGTTTCCCAACCGCAATCGAAACAAATTTTACTAAGTCCAATAATTCTACTATTCTTCTTAAAAACTAAAATATCTCTGAAAGTTGTGACACAAGCAACATCATATCTTTTTGAACCTCGAGTGTAAATTTCTGCAATCTTCTGATATTGAGTAATTTCTAATTTTTCTTTGTGAAAATTTAGTTTTTCTAAATCTTTCACAAAAAGGGTGTCGCTAATTGAATTTGGCGCGTCTCCAAATACTACCTCATAAATCAATTTCTTTTTGGCAGAATGATTTTTTTTATATCTTAAACGATGGGTATTAACCGATTTATTTATTTTATAATAAACAATCTCGTCGAATTTAATAGTGTCATTTCCTAAAACTATTTCAGTGTCTTTGTTTAATGGAATTTCCTGTGCTTTTATTCCAAGACTAACGAAAAATAAGTAGTATATTAGGTTTTTCATTATTAATATTTAAAAACTACCAAACAGTTTTCACAGTTTGCATCAAACCATTCAAATTAAAGTTTTCATTTTGTTTCAAACCAATAATCGATTTCGCTAATGGACTTTCCGTAGAAATAACAAAAACTTTTTGACTTTCAATTTTAATCTCTCCCAAAGATACTGCAATATAAAAAATACCTTTATCGGTTTCCACCAAACTTCCTAATCCTATGATTTGATGCGAATTTGTATTGATAAATTTCAATGAATTTTTGGCTTTCAAATTTTCATTCAACTGAATTTGCAGATTATTGATTTCTTGTTGTACCATTTCCCGAGAAGTTTCATATTTATCGCCCATCGAAGATTTGGTTTCGTTGTTGGATGCTCTGGTTTCGGTAATTAATCGTTCTATATTTTCAATTTTTTCTGAAAATTTGGTTTGAATTATTTTTAGGATTTCGGGTTTGTTCATTTAAAATTAAATAATAAGTTTTGGCTAAAGCCAATGGGAATTCAATTATAGAAAACGGGTTGAAACCCGTTCCAATTGATGATTATCTTGAGGTTGAAACCCGTTCCAATTCATAATACTTTTGAACTTTACTTTTCAAAAACTAAATATCCACCAAATTCTAAATTAAAATCTTTTGATTGAGAAAAATCTAGTTTAGAACCTTCAAAAAAATCTTTAAATAATCCTGAAACTTCTGCATCATTTAAATTAAAATCTACAGATTCTTTAGAAAAATTTAAAATAACCAAAACCTCATCTTTTCCATTTTTACGAATATACGCCAAAATTTTATCGTCTTCAGAAGTATTTACAAAATAGGTTTTAATAGCAGAATCTCCACCACGTAAAGCAGGATTATTAGCTTTTAAAGTATATAATTTTTTATAAAAATTTTCTAATTCGTATTTTTCAGACCAATCTATTGTATCTTTTTCAAAAAATTCTAAGCGTTTTTTTAATGGTAATTCTTGTCCAGAATACATCAAAGGAATTCCGTTCCAAGTTGCAGAAAAAACTGCTAATGGAAGTGCTAATTCTCCATATTTTTCGTATTCGGTTCCGTTCCAAGAATTTTCGTCGTGATTGGATGTAAACCATGCTCGCATTGTAGAATCTCCTATATTTGAGTATTGTATCAATAGGTTTTTTAGACTTTGTAATGGTAAATTTTGTTTGTAATAATCTTCTGTTTTGTGCATCCATTTCCAAGAATAGCTTGCATCAAACACGTTTCCGTATTCTGGACTTTCTATTTCATCAAATTCACCTAAAAAGAATAAAGGCTTTATTTTTTCTATTTCTGGCCTTGCTTGTTCCCAAAAATCTACTTGAACCCAACTCGCCAAATCACAACGAAAACCATCAATATTGGTTTCTTTTACCCAAAATTTCATAGCATCAATCATTGCTAACCGAACTTCTGGTTTTGCGAAATTTAATTCAATAATATCATCCATTCCTGAAGCTACTAAAAAATCATTGGTTTTTGGATCTATTGAATAGTATTCTGGATGAGATTTCGTCCAAACGTGATCCCAACCTGTATGATTTGCAACCCAATCTATAATTATATTTAAGCCTAAAGAATGTGCTTTTTTTACTAAATTTTTAAAATTTTCTAAGGTTCCAAATTCAGGATTTATACTTGTATAATCGCTGCAAGCATAAGGTGAACCAAGTGTTCCTTTTTGTAATTTTTTAGCAATTGGCGTAATTGGCATCAACCAAATTGTTGCAACTCCCATTTCTTTTAATCTTGGCAAATGTTTTTCAAAAGCTGCAAAAGTGCCTTCTTTGGTATATTGTCGGATATTTACTTCATAGATATTTGTGGTGTGTTTCCAATCGTTTGGTAAATTCATATAATTTGGTCTATAATTTTATTAAATAAATTTTGAAGTATTACAAATATACTGAAAGTAGAGGGAATTTGAAATAAAAAAAGCCCCGAAAATTCAGGGCTGTATTATTATTTTTCTTTATTTCTATAGTTCGTCGTTTTCAAAATCATTTGAAAAATCGTCTTCTTCATCATCAAAATCATCGTCATCATCATCAAATTCTCCAGAGAAATCGTCATCTAAGGCAAAATCATCCATTGAAATAATTGATGGCTTTTTGGAAGATGAAGAACCTGGTTTTCCTGGAGCTTTCAAAGGTACATTACCAAAACGAAAAACAGTTATAGGATAATTCACGCCGTTTGTTTCATCTTTTATCTCTACCAATTCACAGAAAAACTCCCATAAATCTAATAATCCGTATTGAAATTGTGCTTTATCATCTTTATTTTCAAAAGCTTCTGAGATATAAATATCGCTCATTATTTCTCCATCTCCATCATCACTCATATCTTCTAACGGAACAGATTTAATAATCGTACCATCGGATTCTAAGAGATTGAAAGTAGAAAGATCATCGCCACGAAGGCTGAATGCGCTTTTTATACCGTTATGTAAATTCCACAAGGTTTGCTTACCTTTTATTTCTACATCTCGAAAAATATCTTCTTTTGCATCTAAAACTATTCTTATTTTGTAGACCATTATTGGATTGAATTTTAATAATTATTTTTAAAAGTTTTTATTGAGGTGCAAATATATAATAATTGAAAAATTGAAAAAAAAAAATTAATAGTTTTTTTTTAATTATTTTTAGTTTAACTAACCGATAGAAATATCTTTATCTAGCATAAAGGTAAATTTTGTTCCTTCTAAATACACACTTTCTACGTTAATGTTTTGATTGTGTGCTTCTAATATGTGTTTTACAATTGCTAAACCTAAACCAGATCCGCCTTCTCTTCTACTTCTGCTAGTTTCTACTCTATAAAATCTTTCAAAAATACGTGGTAGAACTTCTGGTTTTATTCCCATTCCATTGTCTTTCACTTCTATCAAAACTTTATTTCTAAGAATTGTAGTTGTGATATAAATTAATGCTTTTTCTCTATTACTATAATATATCGCATTGGAAATGAGATTGATTAGCACTTGTGAAATTCTTTGTTTATCTGCATTTACAAAAATTTGTGTTTGCAAAGTTTGAATTTTTAAAGTAGCATTTCTTTTTTCAGCTTCGTATTCTAGTAATTCTATAATTTCTTTAATTACTGTATTAATATCAAAGGTAGATATTTGTAGATTTATTTCACCCGCTTCATATTGGTTTATCATATCCAAATCTTTCACAATGGTAAGCAATCTTTCTACAGAAAGATCTATTCTTTGAAGGTATTTATCTCTGATTGTAAGATTTTCTACACCGCCATCTAACAAAATTTCTACATATCCTTGAATTGAAAAAAGAGGCGTTTTCAGCTCATGAGAAACATTTCCGATGTATTCTTTCCTATAAGTTTCCATTTCTAACATCGTATTGATCTGGCTTGTTCTTTTTTGGCTAAGCTCAGTTACTTTTTCATTAAATGTTTTGAGTGTAAGGTTTGATTCAGAATTTTTGTCTATTTCAAATGGTAAAATGGTAGAAATTTCTTGAATCTGCTTATTACCATAGAAATTTGAGAAATAATTGATGATAAAATAATTCACCAATAAAAGTATGGTTATAAAAAATAGGATTGTTACTACATAATATTCTTTATCTGGAGAAAAATTATTAGACAAAAATTGAAATATAAAAAAAACCAACATCATTCCTAATGTAAGTAAAACGGCTGCAATACTGGTTAGTTTTTTGTATTTCAAAAGCTATTATTAATTTTAAATTATTCTATCGGAATGAGTTTATACCCTACTCCTTTTAAGGTTTGAATGGTATCTATTCCCAATTTTTCTCGTAATCTTCGAACATGAACATCTATCGTTCTTTCTCCTACGATTACATCACTTCCCCAAACTTTTTCTAAAATTTCTTCTCTTTTAAAAACTTTTTCTGTGTTGGAAGCTAGCAAATAAAGCAAATCAAATTCTTTTTTTGGCAGCAAGAAACTTTTCCCATCTTGTAAAACCTTGAAATTATCTTTATCTATCAATAAATTTCCTACTTTTATTACATTTGAAACATCTTTTACTTGAGATGTAAGTTGTAGCAGAGCATTAATTTTTGAAATTAAAATTTTTGGTTTAATTATTTTTACGATATAATCATTTGCACCAGCTTGATAACCTGCTAATTGTGAGAATTCTTCGCCTCTTGCAGATAAAAAAACTATTAATGTGTTTTTTAATTTCTCAATTTTTCTAAGATCTTGACAGGTTTCTATCCCATCTTTTTCTGGCATCATCACATCAAGTAATATAAGATCTGGCTCTATTTCTTTCGCTTTATCTATGCCTTCTACTCCATTATTTGCAGTAAAAACTTCATATCCTTCTTTTTCTAGATTATAAGATAATATTTCTAAAATATCTTGTTCATCGTCTATCAATAAAATTTTTTTCTTTGCCATCTTTTTATTTATCCTCTCAAAATTAGTGAAAAATGAATTGATTTCTATATAGTAGAAGAAAGTTTACAAAAAATTAATACAGAGATATTATTATATTAATATTAGATTAACTTTTAATATTTAAAAATAGACTATCAAAAAATTTATTTATTAGAATATTCAAATTTTCTAACGGCTTCTAGTGTTTTATCAATTTCATTTTCTTTGATGGCATCAGAAATAAACCATGTTTCGTAACCACTTGGAGCCAAATACACTCCGTTTTTCAACATTTGATGAAAAAAGTTATTAAATAAAGGATGATTTGCAGCCGCAGCTTCTGTGAAATTAGAAACCGATTTTATATGAAAAAATATGCTCATCATCGATCCTTTTCTATTGATTCTGTGTGCTATATCTTTTTCATTTAAAATTTTACCAATCTCAAAATCAAGTGTTTCGGTAGTTTTTCCTAAATTTTTGTAGAAATTTTCATCTTTTTTGATGAGTTGTAATGTGGTTAATCCAGCTCTCATTGCCAAAGGATTTCCACTTAAAGTTCCTGCTTGATATACATCACCATTTGGAGCAAGACAATCCATTATTTCATTTCTACCTGCAAAAGCTCCAACTGGCATTCCGCCACCAATTATTTTCCCGAAAGTAACCAAATCTGCAGCAACATTATACAATTCTTGAGCTCCACCAAAAGCAAGTCTGAAACCAGTCATCACTTCATCAAAAATAAGAAGTGCACCATTTTCTGTGCAAATTTTGCGAAGTTTTTGTAAGAAATCATTTTCTGGCAAAACGCAACCCATATTTCCGGCAACTGGTTCTATAATTACTGCTGCAATTTCTCCTTCATTTTTTGCAAAAAGTTCTTCTACAGATTGAAAATCATTATAAATTGCATTCAAAGTATCTTTTGCAGTTCCTTGTGTAACACCTGCAGAACTTGGTGTTCCGAAAGTTGCGGCACCACTTCCTGCTTTTATTAAAAATGAATCTGAATGACCGTGATAGCAACCTTCAAACTTGATAATTTTTTCTCTTTTCGTGTAACCTCTTGCCAATCTTACTGCGCTCATACAAGCTTCTGTACCAGAAGAAACCATTCTTATTTGGTCTATATTTGGAACATTTTCTACAATAAATTTTGCGATTTCAGTTTCTAATTCCGAAGGAGTTCCGAAAGAAAAACCATTTTCTGCTTGTTTTTTTATGGCTTCTAAAACTTCTGGATGCGTATGTCCTACAATTGCAGGTCCCCAAGAATTGATGTATTCTACAAAGGAATTTCCATCTGCATCATGCAAATAAGCACCTTTTGCTGATTTTACAAAAATTGGCGTTCCACCTACAGATTTAAAGGCACGAACTGGAGAATTTACACCTCCTGGAATATATTTTTTGGCTTCAGCAAAAAGAGCTGAACTTCTTTCGTATGTCATAATTTTTTTTTCACTAATTATTCTAATTTCTCGAATTTTAAATTTTCTTTTTGATATTGCCCAAAACTATATGCTACCTTGGTTTTTTGTCTTGTAGGTAAATTAACTGTCCAACTGTTGGTTTTTGTCCTTCGTTCATTCTATTTTTAGCTAATAATGAAGAAAGTCTTATTCCGAATTTTTGTGCGATATCATGCATGTTTTCACCAACTTCTGCTGGATAAATAGAAATATTTCCATTTGTGCTTTTAGATTCTAAAAATATAATGTCGTTTTTCTTTAGGTTTTGAGAAATCAATTCGTTGTACTTCATTAGTCTATTTTCATTCACTCCAAATTTTTTAGAAACCAATGATAATTGTAAATCTTCTGGAACTACAAAATATTTTATTCCGTCATTTGGATGGGTTTTTACTGCAATAGATGCTAAAATTTCCGATTTGGTTTTTGGTTTTGGTTTTGCAACAATTGCAACTTCTTGTTGAGTTTTGATGATTGAATCTTGCTTAGCAATTTTTACTTTTTCATTTTCTTTTTTAGGAGAAATTTTCGCCATAAAATCTTGGTCATCTTTCAAATCTGGATACATTTTCAAAATTGTGAACATCACTTCTTTAGAATTGGTATTATCATATTCATACAGTTTATTTTTCTCAATTTTATCAATTAAAACATATGCATATTTTCGATTGGTAGCGTATCCAGCTTTTTTCAATCCATGTGCCCAAGCTTTGTAATCTTTCATATCCAATGTAAAAAGCTTTACATAATATTTACGAAACGCCAAAAATTTTGAATGGTCTTCGTAAGAATCTTTCGGATCATCGTACACTCGAAAACATTCGTTTGGTGCATCATCTGTATGTTTCATGGTTTTTCCGGTCCAATCTTCTTTGCATTTTATCCCAAAATGATTGTTTCCTTCTTGTGCCAATCTGCTTTGTCCACCTCCAGTTTCTAGAAGTCCTTGTGCAAGTGTGATAGAAGCAGGAATTTTGTATTTTTCCATCTCTTGAACTGCATAAGGTGCAAATCTCTGTATGTATTGCTCATCTGTTTTCCAAGTTTGAGCTTTAAAATTTGAAATAACTATCAAAAATGTAATAATCAAAAATCTTTTCATATCTAATTTTTTAATTAGTTTCACTTAAAAACTAAACATTAACAAATTT
>CAXYUO010000062.1:0-12482 GCA_964292185.1 uncultured Frigoriflavimonas sp. | reverse complement strand
GGTAAAAATCGTAACTTACTTAAAGCCAGTCTTTTTTAACCACAAAAGAATCAAAAGTTAAATGTTTAAAAATAAATTCGCAATTCAAAAGTTGACAAAAAAGAGTGGCGTTTGCTTTTATTATCTTTTGAATTTCCTTATTTTCAAAGTAATCTTTTGTCCCTTTTGTGGTTAAAAATTAATTTTTTGTCATGTTGTGAATACATTTTCTTACTTTCTAAACCTTTATTTAATAATATTTCTTCTTCAACCAAAAAGAAACTTTTACCAATAGAATTAATGCAGGAACTTCTACCAAAGGTCCAATTACTCCTGCAAAAGCTTGCCCAGAATTTAAACCAAAAACTGCAATAGCAACGGCAATCGCCAATTCAAAATTATTTCCTGCAGCAGTAAATGCAACCGAAGCAGTTTTGTCATATTCTGCACCAGTTGCTTTGGTTACGAAAAATCCGATGACGAACATTAGTGTAAAATAAATAAGCAAAGGAATTGCGATAATTACAACATCCATCGGGATTTTTACAATTAATTCACCTTTTAATGAAAACATGATTACAATTGTAAACAAAAGTGCAATTAAAGTTATTGGTGAAATTGCAGGGATGAATTTTTCTGTGTACCATTTTTCGCCTTTTATTTTAACTAAAATCAATCGACTAAAAATTCCCATCACGAAAGGAATTCCTAAATAAATGGCAACACTTTCGGCAATTGTTCCGATGGAAATATCTACAATCGCACCTTCAAAACCAAAATAAGGCGGTAGAACTGTGATGAAAATCCAGGCATAAAAACTATATGCAAATACTTGAAAAATACTGTTCAAAGCAACTAAACCAGCTCCATATTCTGTGCTTCCTTCTGCTAAATCATTCCAAACCAAAACCATAGCAATACAACGAGCCAAACCAATTAAGATTAATCCGACCATATATTCTGGGTAATCTCGCAAAAAAGTAATTGCCAAAATAAACATTAAAACAGGACCAATTATCCAATTTAAAACTAAAGAAATCGATAGTATTTTTGTGTTTCGGAAAACTTTCGGTAAGAGTGCATAATTTACTTTTGCCAAAGGTGGATACATCATCAAAATAAGTCCAATTGCAATAGGAATATTGGTTGTTCCACTATTGAAAGCATTGATAACAGTAGGAAAACTGGGAATAAAATAGCCTAAACCAACACCAATTGCCATTGCAACAAAAATCCAAATTGTAAGATTTTTGTCTAGAAAACTTAATTTTTTATTTGCCATTTTATGCTTTTATTTGTGAGAAAACATATAACATTTCGGTTGCGATTTGCATACTTCTTTCCATATATTTTTCAACTTGTTGCGGTGTATTATCAAATGCTTTTGGATCTTCATGCATAATCGGAAAGCGATTTTCTGCTCCAAAAACTATCGGGCAAGCTTCATTTGCAGAATTGCAAGTCATAATTGCAGCGAATCCTGATTTTGGATTAAAATCATCATCTAATTTTTTAGAAAAGCAAATAATTGATTGTTCGTTTTCAGAAAATTTGATGCTGTAAACAGGATTTTTACCTTCAGAAAGCATTTGAATAGCAAAGCCTGAATTTTTTAAAGTTTCTGCTGCCATTGGAAAAAGTGCAGTAGCTTCTGTTCCGCCAGAATAGCAGAAAACATTTTTTATTTTAAAATAATTTGCCATTGTTTGAGCCCAAACTTGCGACAAATGACTTCTGCGAGAATTATGTGTGCAGATGAAATTTAATCTAATTTCTTCGTTTTCAGCAGTTTTAATCTTAATAAATTCTATTAAAGGTAATAAAACTGTTTTGCGTTCTTCTGAAATCGAATCTGGTTTTAAGTCGGAAATTAGTTTTTCAATTTCTGAAAATAGAGTAGATGGTGTTTTCATTTTTTTAAATATAACTTTTTGTTTTGTTGACTTTGATTTAACTTATTTTCAGTGTAGTTCTTTGTTTCTTTTTTACTTCAAGTATTTATTTTTAGTAGAATCAGTGAACCTTTGGTTTGTGGTTAAAAAAAGTAAATGTTAACAACATCCACCATTTGGTGTGCAGCAAGATTCTGCACTTAATTCAGCAAGATTTACTTTTGGTTTTCCTTCTGGGATTCCGCAGTTGTCTTTTGCTAAACAATCGGTTTGTTTTGTTGTTAATAGGAAGCTTTTTCCATCAAATTCTAGTCCGAATTTCCCGATGGTTTCAGCTTGATATTCTACTTCTATTTCTAAATCTTCAATATTTAAAACCTTTTCAGAAAGTTCTATTATTTTTAATAATTTTTCTGGATGCAAACGGTGATCGTAATCATTTGCGTTCCAAAGTTGAAAGTTTACTACCTCTTCATTTCTTACCGTTCCACCACAATCGATGAAATTTTTTGTGATTTTCCCGACTTCTGTTACATGAAAATGGTTTGGAACTAAATCGCCATTTGGTAATTGAAATTGGATGGTTTCTAATTCTTTTAATAGAGATTTTACTTGTGAAAGTTTCATTGTATGTATATTTAATTGTTGATAATCAATGTTTTAACAGCATTTTTGTTTAGTAACTGTAGTAATTATTTCAGAAAAATAGTTTTTCAAAATACCGAATGTTTTTTCATCAATGCAATAGCAAACGGAGTTTCCTTCTATGTTTCCTTTGATGATTCCAGCGTTTTTTAATTCCTTTAAATGTTGCGAAATTGTAGGTTGAGCTAATGGAAGTTCGTTCACAATATCACCACAAATACATTCATTTACTTTCATTATAAACTCAATAATCGCTATTCTTGCAGGATGTCCCAAAGCTTTTGCGATGGTTGCAATTTTGTTTTGCCTTTCTGTGTAATGTTCGGTTTTGGTAGCTCCCATTTTAATAATTTAATATTGCAATATTACGATTAATAAATTATAATACAAAAAAATAACGCAACAAAATTTGCTGCGTTATTAATATCAATCTAAAAATGAATTTTTTATGATTTTTGAGATCCTATAAAATCTATCTCATTATTATTTCCTTTTGGATCTGCACCATATTGGTTTTTACCTTTTTCTCCTTCTGTGAAGAATAGAATTAATAACCAAATTGCACCTATAATTGGAATAAGTGCGATAAAATAAAACCAACCACTTTTGCCAACATCATGAAGCCTTCTTACAGCAACAGCAATTCCTGGAATTAAGGTTGCCAAAGCAAAAATTGCATAAATAGGACCGTATTGAATTGTGCCAAATGTAATTCCCAAAACATTATCAAGAACCATAGCTATAATCGCTAAAATCATTTGTCCAAATGTTAATAAAAATTGTGAAAAATTAACAAATGACATTAAAATTTGTTAAATAATGAATGCTCCTATTCTAATAAATAAAATTTTCTAATTTTTTTATTGAAATTATATCTTTAATTTTATTTCGGTGAATTATATTTATTTTTATGACTATCCGTTTTGTAGACTAATGCTTTATTTTTTGCCACTAATTCACGAATGTTCTCTATTTAAATCAAATCCGTTCATAATTTTCAAGCAAAATAATGATAAATTATTCGTGTATTCGTGGCAAAAAAAATCTGGTACAATTTACGGACAGTCATATTTATTTTTAATGATTTTTGATAGTAATTGAATTTTACTTGATAAAAATCATATTAAAAACGAAATAATAAATATAGTATTCAACACATAGTTATTAAATTAATTTTAATTTTACATGTTATTTAAATAAAAACCTAATTTTTAATAAAAGACCAAAAAAAATATGGAAATAAAAAAACCTGCACACAATTTTCACATTCCTGTAATGGGATTGGCTTATACTATAGATAGCCCGATTAGAGTTGCGCAATACGGAATTTCTTCTGTAATTTCACTTGTAGATGACGAAATAATGGAGAAAATGAATATATTTTACCACAAAAAATATAATTTTTCTTATGCCGGAATTTCTAATAAAATAGAGGATTATCGTGCAAAAAGAATTACATCTTACCTTGATACTGTAGAAGATTTGGTGAATTTGAAATTTGAAAACTTCAAACAAGAATTAAGCAAAAGCAAAGAAGCGCTCAATCAATATATCGCAATTCTACCTAATAAATCTGACCTCAAAAAAGGACTTGAAAACTTAGTTGAACAGAAAGAAAATTTCACAGAAAATGTATGGAAATTTCTGGAAAGCCATCTTTCTCCAGGTAGCATTGATGTGAATGTGATGACCAAAGTAGATAAAGATAATTTTGAAAAAGGCGAACAATTACCTGCAATGTATAACGATGCACACGTTTCTTTGAGAGGTTTTGCCAATAGCAAACTTTCTTCTTCCATCGTACTTTCTGCAGGTATGAACCCAAGATTATACAGCTATTTTGAATCTTTTCCAGATTTTTTCCCAAATGAAAAAGGAGAATTGAAAAAGAAAATAATTCTGAAAGTTAGCGATTTCCGTTCTGCAATGATACAAGGGAATTTCTTAGCAAAAAAAGGACTTTGGGTTTCGGAATATCGTGTAGAATCTGGTCTTAATTGTGGAGGACACGCTTTTGCAACAGACGGATTATTACTCGGTCCGATCATGGAAGAATTCAAACAAAAGAAAAACGAATTGGTAGCTTCTGCTCACGATTTGATGATAAATGCATTAATACAAAAGGAAATTCCAGTTCCATCACAACCTTTAGAAATGAAAATTACCGTGCAAGGTGGAGTAGGAACTGCAGAAGAACATGAGTTTTTATTAGAAAATTATCAAGTAGATAGTATTGGATGGGGAACTCCATTTTTATTGGTTCCAGAAGCAACTTCAGTAGATAAAGATACGCGAGAATTATTATCAAAATCTAAAGAAAGCGATTTTTATTTAAGTAATATTTCACCTTTAGGAATACCTTTCAACACGATAAAAGGGAGTACAAATGAGTTTTTCAAACAAGAAAAAATCAACAAAGAAAAAGCTGGAAGTTCTTGTCCGAAAAAATATTTGGCATTGAGCAAGGAGTTTTCTCCAGAAGGAATTTGCACTGCTTCTAGAAAATATCAAACTGTGAAATTGAAAGATTTGGAAGTGGTGAAAAACGAAATTTCTACCAAAGAATTTGATAAAAGAAAAACAAAAATTACCGAAAAATCTTGCCTTTGTGTAGGTTTGGTAAACTCTTCTTACCTAGAAAGTGAAATCCCAATCAAAGGTGAAAAACAAGGAGTTGTGGTTTGTCCTGGTCCAAATTTGGCATATTTTGATAAAGAAGTTTCGCTTTCGGATATGGTGAAACATATATATGGAAACGAAAATGTGATGCCAGAAACGAATAGACCGAATATTTTTGTTAACGAGTTGAGAATGTATGTAGATTATTTGAAAAATGAAATCGAAGAATTTTCTGAAAGTTTTACTAATTCTCAGGTTAAAAAGTGGAAAAACTTTAAAATCAATTTAATAGAAGGTGTAAATTATTACGAAAAATTGTTTGCAGAAACCTCATTTTTCAAAAACAATGCAAAGAATGTAGAAATGCAATTGGCAGATTATAAAAACAAGATAATTGAGCTTGTAATCCCTGAAAAAATAGTTTAATATTTTAAATTATTGATGAATATTTAACCGTATCAATGTTTTTTAAACTTGATGCGGTTTTTTTATGAAAATACTGGATTTACGCTAAATATTTATTCATCTCAGTTCAATATATACGCATTTCAACCATCAATTTGTCTTTCTGTAGGAATCTCAACGTAATGTAAAACAGTAATTTAGATTGACTTTGTTTAACCTTGTCAAGGTTTAAAACCTTGACAAGGTTAATGAAAATTATAGATTGCTTTGCTTCGTTTCTCGCAACTCCTCGCAATGACAGCGTGAAAGCAATGAAGGGAATGGTTTAGGCTTTCAAAAATTCGTATTCGTAGATTTTTGGCGTTATTTTTTCGGCTAATATTTTTAAAGAATTTCTAAGTTCACTTATCAGTTCTGTGTATTTTTCGTCTTCGCTTCTGGCATTCATTCTGCCTTTTGCATTTCTACCTTGAAAGTGGGCTCTAATATCGTAAAAACTGGCATTTACGTTGTAACCACCCCGACTTTTTTCTTCGGAAAAAGCCACCCCTCCAAAAGAGGGGAATTGTGCGTGGTAATATTTCCATAAGTTTCTTCCGGCATCAAAAACGGCTTTGGCTTCGGGCGAAAATTCAAGTTTCGAGTCATTGCGAGGAACGAAGCAATCTGATTCTGAGAATAAACTAATATTCTGTTGTTCAGATTTTAATTTCCCTGCAATAAATTGTGTCATAAAATTGCTTTCAAACTTTTCTTTGGCGTTTACTTCTTGCTCTGTGAAAGGAATCCAATGGTTTGTGCCTTCTTCATTAGTAATTCTATTTTGCCCATGTAATAATGCAAATGCTAAACAATCATTTTGAAATTCGACATCATTTTTCCAACCATCATTTGGAAATAAAAATTGATCTCTATCATTTAACCATGATGACTCAATGGCATGACGAACTGATAAATATATACATCCTACAAGGATATTTTTCCGAGAAAAATATAAATGAAAGCGATGATCGTTTTTGTCATTTTCAACATTATCAATAAATACATATCCCTGATTTTGAAAATCAGGTGTCGAACAATCTAAAAAGCCAATATTATTCAAAGTTTTATCCTGAAATTTATTTATCCATTGATTTATTCCAAGTTGTAAATTACCGTAAAAATTTTTATCACCTGTATAATTACCATAAATGTCATAAATCTCTGTTGAAATTGTTTCTATATTTGATAATCGTGAAGTATCCCAAATTGTAAAACCAATAGGAAATTTACCTTTTACGTTATCAAATGTTTCCGCTGGAACGATAAAACCACTAATGTATTCTGCTAAAAAGAATTTTTTGAATTTTTTAAAATTAGAACCATTTATAAATTTTAATTTAGAAAATTGCGTTAATGTGCAATCAGGTATTTTTTCATAAATAACGGCCATAAAAAGAGCGAATATTTCGTTTACAGCATTTCCAATTACAGGTTTGTATTTTTTGTTAATATCAAATTTTAATGTAATATCTGTTTTGTGCGTATTTCCTAAACCAGTACCTGCTTCTGCATAAGGTGGATTTATATAAACCACCAACTTTTTCCGCTTCTCTTCATCATTAATAATATCTTGCAAAGATTGTGGCAATTTCGTAAAATCATCATTCAAAAAATCAAACTGAAAAACGTGGCTTTCCAAAAGATTCGCACCGTGTTCTATACGTTCGTGCATCACATTTACATCTGCTTGATCCAGCGTACTTGCGTAGATATTGTATTTATTGGTTAATCCTGCCAAAAGATTTCCCGTTCCTGCTGCACAATCCCAAATATAATAGTCGTCTTGCCAATCTTCGCCTAAATAATCGGTGAGGTATTTTTGAGAAAGTTCTACCCATTTTCTTGGGGTAAAAAACGCTCCTTTTCTTTCGCGTATATCTTGTGGTACAAGCAAATCTCGCCTTTCAATAATGTAATCTTGAAATTCTTTAATCGGTGGTCTTTTGTATTGTTTCCAAAACTGCAGATAGGTTTCCTTGTTTTTTAGATTGATAGTAGCATCAAACATTTGGTTGATGTTTTCTTTGGCAATTTTGTACCCTTGGTTTTGGAAAACTACAAACAGACTATCTCTTATGGTAAGATCGTCATCAATGTTTTGGGTATCTCTATCATCTACAAAAAGATCTGCGAGGTAGAAATCGTTATCGAAAATGTTGGCTTTTTTCAGATCGTCCCAATTGACATCTATAATTGGTTTTATAACCTCTAACCAACGTAAATAAATAGGAATAAAATTATTTTTATCTATTTTCAGTTTACTTGTTGTAGATGCTTTTGCAACATTATTTTTGATGAATTTTTTTAGATTTTTTTCATCGGTAATGTAGTCGAAGATGTAAGAATTCTTTTTGAGGGTGGCTTCTATTCTTTCTTTTATGAGGGCAAACTCTTTGGTTGCATGGTTACTTGGTGCTACATTCCAATTAAAATCATTGAGATAAAAAATGTCTTGAACAGTAATGTAAGGGATAAAAGCAATTTTTTTGAAATCGAAAGCACCGAGATATGCGGGCGGTAATGTTTTGTCAAACGTTCTTGCTTTCCCAATGGTAATGATAAGTTGTACAAACATGGTGACAATATCATAATTACCAGTTTTTGCTTCTGCCCAAAGTAAGGGAGTTCTACCAAATAAATTATGCTGTTGTGGAAAAACGGAAAAGTCTATACTTCCGATTATTTCGGTAGTATCAAAAAGCTTAAACCAATCTTCACCCACTTTATTTTTAAGTTCTTCTTCGCGTATATTTTTGTATTTCATATTGGCTTTTATCGGCTTTTTTTTAATGAAGTAAATATAATTAAAAAAAACTTTGTCAAAGTACAAGCATGACGCTTTATAACTTTGACAAAGTGGAGGAGTGAATTTTCACTTTGTCAAAGTTAAAATCTTTGACAAAGTTTAATACCAATTATGAATATAAAATAGTTTGTTTTATCATTAAGGCATTAAGATTCATTAAGGCTTAATTTACTTAATGCCTTAATGGTTTTTTACAATAAAGCTTTCTCACTTATAGACTAATTAATAAATATAGATGGTATAATTTAAAAAAAAACGCTCCGAATTCTCAGAGCGTTCATTTTAGAATGTAATCCTTCAAGGATTTTAAATCCTTGAAGGATTGATTTGAAGGTTTGTTTAATACGAACCTTTCTCCACAAAATGTGCCGCCACTTTTTCAGTTAATGCAACTACATTTGGCATGTTGGTGTATTTTGTAAATCTGCGTAATCCAGAAAGCATCATGCGTTGTTCGTCGCCTTCTGCAAAAGATACGATTCCTTCTTTCGCTGCGGTGGTAATTGCTTCTACGGCTTTGTAAAGATTTAATCTTGCCATTGCTGCTTCTACAGAATCGGTATCGAAATGTTTCTCGGCTCTTAAAATTGCAGATTCTGCCATGTAAATTTGGTTCAAGATTTCAGAAGCATTTAATAATAAGTGCTGTTGTTTTTCTATTTCCATCATGTATTTTTGCAAAGCTGCACCCGCAACCATCAAGAATACTTTTTTCAAGTTGTGAAGGATGGCTTTTTCTTCTGACATAAACTCAGAATAATCTGGAACTTCAAAAGATGGAATTCCCATCAATTCTTTACCGATTGCCATGGCTGGTTTTAGCAAATCGAGTTCGCCTTTCATTGTTTTTTTAATGAGCATTCCAACAGCAAGAAGTCGGTTGATTTCGTTGGTTCCTTCGTAGATTCTACCAATTCTGGCATCTCTCCAAGCTGCTTCCATTGGTGCATCTTCCGAAAATCCCATTCCACCATAAATCTGAATTCCTTCATCGGCAATATGTTGGGTAAGATCTGAAACGTACACTTTCAAAATAGAACATTCAACTGCATATTCACTTAAAGCTTTTAATTCCGCTTGTTCATGGGTACTTCCAGCTGTAACCAATTCTTCAATTTTATCTTCTACATTTTTTGCAGCTCTGTACGATGCCGCTTCAGTAACGAAAATTCCGGTGGTCATTTCTGCTATTTTCTTACGAATCGCTCCAAAAGTAGAAATCGAAACTCCAAATTGTTTTCTTTCGTTGGCATAATTAAGGGCAAGTCCGGTAATTCTTCTTTGTCCATCAATGTTTGCAGCGGCTAATTTAATTCTACCTGCATTTAAAGCATTAATCGCGATTTTGAAACCATTGTTTCTTTCACCCAAAAGATTTTCCACAGGAACTTTCATATCATTAAAGAAAACCTGACGCGTAGAAGAGGAGCGAATTCCCAATTTATGTTCTTCTTCGCCCAGTGTTAAACTGTTTGGGTCTTCTAATTCTGAACGGTTAATTACAAATCCGGTAATGTTTTTATCGTCATCAATTCTTGCAAAAAAGGTGAAAGTATCTGCAAAACCTGCGTTAGAAATCCACATTTTTTGTCCATTGATGATGTAATGTTTTCCGTCTTCCGAAAGAACTGCTTTGGTTTTTCCTGAATTTGCATCGGAACCTGCATCGGGTTCTGTTAAGCAATAAGCCCCAAATTTTTCACCTGTTGCTAAAGCGGGAAGGTATTTTTGTTTTAATTCTTCAGTTCCGTAAAGTAGGATGGGAAGCGTTCCAATTCCTGTATGTGCGCCGTAAGCTGTTGCCAATGAACCATTTCCACCGGAAACAATATCACAAGCCAACATCGTAGAAACGAATCCCATTCCCAATCCGCCGTAAGCTTCTGGAACTGCAATTCCTAAAGTTCCTAATTCCCCAAGTTTGCGCATGGTTTCTTCGGTTAAGGCGTAATCTTTTTTCTCAAAACGCTCTCTGTTTGGGATTACTTCTCGATCCATAAATTCGGATAAAGAATCACGAAGCATTTTTTGTTCTTCATTCAGTTCTTCAAGACTGAAAATTTCTTCTGCAGGAATATCTTTGATGATGAATTCGCCGCCTTTTAAAGTTGTTTTTGTATCGCTCATTTTTGTTTAATTTTTAATTATTATTTGGGCAGCTTTTTCCGCCTTCCACTCCCGCTTTTTTATAATTTTTTTCAAAAATTATAAAAAGAGCTCCGTTCAAGTCGGGCTGCAATAGATTCGCTTTTTCAACAGTTTTTATTTGTTTAATTTATTTTTTAAATTGTTCTAATTCTACTTTCAAAGCCTGTAAAAGTTGACTTTCTGTGGGTAAATACAACTGATATTTGCTTGCTAAAATACTTTTGTTTTCGTCTGGTAAAGTAAATTTTACCAAAGAATTATTTTTATCAGCACATAATAAAATTCCGATGGTTTTATTTTCATGGTCTAATTTTTCTACTCTATCATAGTAGTTTACATACATTTGCAATTGCCCCAAATCTTCGTGAGTAAGCTTGTGAGTTTTTATTTCGAAAATCACAAAACATTGCATCAATCGGTTATAAAATACCAAATCAATAAAAAAATCATCTCCATCTAAATGAATTCTTTTTTGCCTTGCGACAAACGAAAAACCATTGCCTAATTCTAACAAAAAATCTTGTAGATGGGTGATAATGGCTTGCTCAAAATCTTTTTCATAATAAGCAGATTCTCTTTTTAAACCCAAAAATTCTAAAATCATTGGATCTTTAATGATTTGCATCGGTTTTGTTGGAATCATTTCTCCTTTTGCAATGGCTAAAACACTTTCCTTATCATTGCTGATCAATAATCTTTCGTATAAACTGCTGTTTATTTGTCTTTCTAATTGTCTCGCAGACCAATTATTTTTCACAGATTCTACGATGTAAAATTCTCTTTTATGTTCATCGTCAATGGATGTAAGTAGCTTATACTGAGTCCAGTTCAATTGCGTCCGCAGTGCGGACGCAATTGGAAAAACTCTATAAAATTGTCTATATTTTTCCAACTGACGAATAGAAAATCCACTTCCAAATTCTGGTTGAAGTTCTTCTGAAAGAGATTTTATGAGATACGTTCCATATTCAGCCCGATTTTCTCCGTTTTGTTCTTCCTCAAAAATTCTTTGCCCAATATGCCAATACATCAAAGTCCGTTGATTATCCACCGAACGAATCGCATTGTCTCTGGATTGCGAGATAATGTTTTTAATTTCAGAGATTAGTGAGTTATTGATTAGCATTATTTTAAAAAAAAATTTTTATTTATTCAAACCTTCAAGGATTTTAAATCCTTGAAGGTTTAAAAAGTTCTAAAGCAACTCAAATATCGAAGCTGCTCCTTGTCCAGTTCCTACGCACATGGTAACCATTCCGTATTTCATGTTGCCGCGTTTTCTCATTTCATCTAATAATTGAACAGTTAGTTTCGTTCCTGTGCAACCAAGAGGATGTCCGAGTGCAATTGCACCTCCGTTTACATTTAGAATATCTGGATTGAGGTGGAGTTCTTTTTTTAAAGCTACAGATTGAGAGGCAAAAGCTTCGTTTAATTCAATTAAATCGATGTCTTTTAATTCTAATCCTGCTTGTTTTAATGCTTTTGGAATGGCATAAAGTGGACCCATTCCCATAATTCTTGGTTCTAAACCTGCGGCTGAATAAGCTACTAATCTTGCTTCTGGTTCTAAACCTAATTCTTTCACCATATCTTCCGACATTACAATCGTGAAAGCTGCTCCATCACTCATTTGTGAAGAATTTCCTGCAGTTACACTTCCGCCATTTGCAAAAACGGGGCGTAATTTGGCTAAACCTTCTAAACTCGTGTCTTTTCTTGGACCTTCATCTACAGAAAAATCGTATTTATTGGTTTGCATTTTTTGATTTTCATCTAAAAAATTATATTCAACTGGAATTGGAACGATTTGATCTTTAAACCTACCTTCTTCATTGGCTTTCAAAGCTTTTTGATGAGAGTTGAAAGCGAATTCATCTTGTTCTTCACGCGTAATTTTAAATTGTTTCGCCACTTCTTCTGCAGTGTAACCCATTCCCCAATAA
>CAXYUO010000061.1:0-12649 GCA_964292185.1 uncultured Frigoriflavimonas sp. | reverse complement strand
GCTTGATCAAAGGTTTCGAGAAAACTCTTCCATCGCTTTTGTAAATACAAGTACTTTGCGACAAGGAGATTTTCGAGATGCCAATGTTTCTGCACTTTTATTAGAGCTTACCAACAAAGCAAATACCTATAATTTCTATGGAAATGCAAAAGGAAGTTGGGTGAAAGATGGAGAAACTGAAACTGGCACTGAGTTTTCAGCAGGTTTTGGAAAGGTTTCAGGAACGAATAGATTTTCATTCAGTGGAGAATCCAGAAGTAAAAATTATAATATTGATGATTTAGGTTATACCGGTGGAACTAATTATTTAAAATTCAACGCCTATTATGGTTATAGATTGCTTCAACCAACGAAAAAATTTAATAATATCAATCTGAATGTGAATTTAAATCATGACAGAAGATTAGAGCAAGATTTATACGGAAGGTTAGAACTGAACACAAATTTTAGTATAACCGACAAAGAATTTAGAAATTTCGGAGGTGGAATGGAAATTTCTTTCACCAAAGAAAATGATTTTTATGAACCGAGAGTTTTTGGCAGATATTTACAATTACCAGGTTATTTTGATGCTTGGCTTTTTTATTATTCAGATACACGGAAGAAATTTAGGTATAATGCATCAGTAGATTAATATGCATACGATGAAAAAGGAAGAAATAGAGTAAATATCGACACCTATTTTAGTTACAGATTTTCAGATCGTTTTTCAGTTTATTGGGAAACTTTTGTGAATAACAGTAACAATGAAACTGGCTTTGTCGGAAGAGATTCTGAAGATATTTTCATAGGAAGACGCCGTGTAAATTCTGTAGATAATAATATTACTTCTGCATTTACTTTTAATGATAAAATGGCTTTGAGTTTTTCTTTCAGACACTATTATTCTGAAGTTGGCTACAAGCAATTTTATACTTTAAATAATGATGGAACGCTCAATAATTCTACTAATTTTAGCACAGATAATGAAACCTACAATTCTTGGAATATAGATTTGCGCTATTCTTGGTGGTTTGCACCAGGAAGCCAACTTACTTTGTTATATCGAAATGCTGCGCAGAATTATTTGCCTTATTCCAGAGTTAATTTCAAAAATAATTTTGATCAATTATTTGCAGAACCAATGGCGAATAATATTTCTTTGAAAATTACCTATTTCTTGGATTATAATAAGATTAGGAAGTTTTTTTAGTATAAAATCCTTCAAGATTTTTAAAACCTTGAAGGATTAGAAAAACTTATTTTTTCCCTGCAGCTTGCATAGGATTTACAGTTCCTTTTGCAGCTCCTCTACTTGCTTCAGCTTGTTTTTGTTTGAAAACTTGAAATTTTGATGTTGGTGCAGCAGTATTTCCCCAAAAATTATTAGAAGTATCAATATCCGCAGTTTCTTTCATTGGATCTAGTTGCACAGAAACCAATTTTTTGTCGAAATAATAGGTTTTAGAGGTGTTTTTTTCATTTTTTCTCCAGATTTGAGCAGGAATTTTATCATTTAATTTTGTACCATCTTCAAAAGTAAATTCAAGAATAATTGGCATTACCAAACCACCTTTATTTTCAAAATCTATTTGATAAGCAGTTATATTTTTTAATTTATTTTCCTCGTCTTTCGTAGCTTTTTCTAAATTATCTACTTTAAATGATTTTTTTGTGGTGGTATCTACTTTTTCTAAACCACGATTGTATCTCCAATAGAAATCTTGTGTTTCTTTATCTTTATCGGTATAAAAAGTGATGTTTTTATCCGCTTTATTTCTCACTTTAGAAATGTCTGTAAAACTATTTTTCAAAGGTTCATCTACAGTATATGTAATTTCTTTCGGTTTCGGATCTGTATTAAAATCTGGTGTGGCAACAGTAACTTGCGTAATTGCAATATCTACAGGATCGGTTCCATAAAACCAACCTCTCCAAAACCAATCTAAGTTTTCTCCACTTGCATCATTCATCGTTCGGAAAAAATCTGCAGGTTCTGGATGTTTAAAAGCCCATCTTTTACTATAAGTTTTAAAAGCTTTATCAAAAAGTTCTCTTCCCATAATGGTTTCTCTCAAAATATTTAAGCCAGTTGCAGGTTTAGAATACGCATTTGGACCAAACTGGTTGATATTTTCAGAATTCGTCATTATAGGTTCTAATTGATCTTTCGGCAATTTCATATAATCTACGATTGTATGAGCTGGACCACGTCTGCTTGGAAAATTATTATCCCAAAGTTCTTCTGTAAGATATTCCACAAAAGTATTCAAACCTTCATCCATCCAAGACCATTGTCTTTCGTCAGAATTAATAATCATCGGAAAATAATTGTGCCCAACTTCATGTATAATTACACCGAGCATTCCATTTTTGGTAGCTTCGGAATAGGTTCCATCTTTTTCGGTTCTACCATAATTAAAACAAATCATTGGATATTCCATCCCATTTGCAGCTTCCACAGATTGTGCAACAGGATAAGGATATGGAATTGTGAAATCCGAATACGTTTGTATCGTGTGAACAATGGCTTTAGTTGAATATTTTCTGTAAAGATTATAAGCTTCTTTTGGGTAAAAACTCATCGCCATTACTTTCTGTTTATTTTCTGGAATTACGGTTTGCATTCCGTCCCAAACGTATTTTCTGGAAGAAGTCCACGCAAAATCTCTTACATTTTTCGCATCATAAACCCAAGTTTTTCTTTCTTTAGATTTATTTTTTTCAGCTTTTTTGGCTTCGTCAAGAGTTACTATTTCCATAGTTTCTGTAGCACTTTCAGATTTTTTGTAACGTGCAAATTGTGCAGAACTAAGCACTTTATCATAATTTTTACATTCTCCAGTAGAACCTACAATATGATCTGCAGGAACATTCATCGTTACATTGAAATCTCCAAAAACAAGAGCAAATTCTCCTCTTCCTGTAAATTGATTGTTTTGCCAACCTTTGAAATCGCTATAAACACACATTCTTGGATACCATTGCGTCATCGTGAAAATATGATTTCCATCTTCTGGAAAAAATTCGTAACCACCACGTCCACCTTGTTTCATTCTATTTGGAATATTGTAATTCCAATCTATTTTAAAGGAAATTTTTTCACCAGATTTTAAAATTTTTGGTAAATCGATGCGCATCATTGTTTTATTGATGATGTATGGCAAAGCTTTTCCGTTTGCGTCTACTATTTTCTCAATTTTCACCCCAAAACCATTGTCTTTTTCTGGTAAATCTGTGGTTCTCAACCTTTCTGTATTCGTAGAATTTGGAATAGAAGAACCAGATTGATAATTGGCATCATTTACGTTAGATTGTTGATTTTCATCTAATTGCATCCAAAGATATTCTAAATCATCAGGAGAATTATTGTGATATGTAATTGTTTCCGAACCTTTTAAGTTGAGTTTATCTTCATCCAAGTAAGCATTGATGTTGTAATCTGCTTTTTGCTGCCAATATTGATGACCGGGAGCTCCAGAAGCTGTTCTATAAACATTTGGTGTAGGAAGAATAGTTCCTAACATTTCAAATTTATTTCCGTGATTGCTTTCCGGATTGTTTTGAATATTTTGTGCAAAACTAATAGCAAAAGCCATCAAAAGTAGAATTGATATTTTAATTTTCATAAATCGTAGCAAATTAAGTTGAATAATAATCTCAAAAGTAATAAAAATAAAAGTAAGGATTTCTAAATTTTATTAAAAGTTGAATCTTTCCCACATCATATTTAATGAAAGGAGTAAAACGATAGCAGAAATAAAAATAATAACCACATTTTTTGTGATTTTAGAATATTTAATTAGTATTTCTAAAAATAGTAATGCAAAGAAAATCACGAATATTTGGGCAATTTCAATTCCTACATTGAATCCGAATAATGGAATTAAAAAATCTTGCTCAGAAGAAAGCATAACTTTGATGGTATTTGCAAAACCCAAACCATGAATTAAACCAAAAAATAAAGCAAATAAATAATGAATAACAATTTCATATTTTGGTTGTTTGCTGAAAAAGAAATTAGAAATTGTGGTAATTGCAATCGTACAAGGAATTAAAAATTCAACTAAATTTGAATTGATTGAAATTATTTTTAAAAAACTCAATACCAAAGTTATAGCATGTCCAATAGTGAAAGCTGAAATTAAAATCAATAATTTTTTGTAATCTTTCAAGCTAAAAACTACACCAAGAACCAAAATAAAAAGCAAATGATCTAAGGCAAAATCGGATATAATATGATTCCAACCCAATTGAAAATAAAATAAAAAATCTTGCATCATCAATAATAATTTAGAAAAGCGATAATACAAAATTTATTCTAACTTTGTGTAAAATATAAGTGCAATGAATTTAACAATAGAAATAGAAAATAAAGAAGATTTTCCATACATTAAAAAATTATTGGAGAATTTGAAAGGCGTGAAAATTCTAAAAAAAGAAATAGAAACTGTGGAAGATGTGGAAATGCCAGATGGATTTTTTGATGCATTGAGTGATTATGCAGATTCTTTGAAAGATGAGGATTGTATTTCGCACGAAGAATTTATAGATTTTATAAAAGAAGAGCGATGCAAATTGTATACAGCGAAATAGCAAAAAGTTCTCTTAAACAAAATATAGAATTTTTAAAATTTCTTTGGACTCCGAAAGAATTAGATGTATTTTTATCAGATGTAGAAATAGTTTTACAAAATTTAAAGAATGGAAACTTCAACCAATATAAGATAGAAAAGAAAAATATTCGTTCTGTATTAATCGGCAAAAAACACGTAAAAATGTATTTCAGAAAGGAAAACGAAGAGCTAATTCGTGTTTTGCTTTTCTTCGAAATGAGGCAAAATCCGAAAAAAATAAGTAAATTATTAAAAAATAATTCGTAAAAATGAATTTAACAATTGAAATAGAAAATAAAGAAGATTTTCCATACATTAAAAAATTATTGGAGAATTTGAAAGGCGTGAAAATTTTAGATAAAAAATATGCAGAAGAAATTGATGATTTTCTTCCTTTAAATGTTCAAGAAGCATTAGAAAATTATGCAGATAATCTAAAAGATGAGGATTGCATATCAAAAGAAGAATTTTTTCAATTTGTAGATAGTGAAATATGCAGGTTAAACTCTCGAAAATAGCAAAAAGTTCGCTTCAAGAAAATATTGAATTTCTTGAATTTCTCTGGACAGATAGAGAAATTATTATTTTTTTACAAGATGTGAAGCGAATAATTAATGATTTAGAAAATGGCAGATACATGCAATTTCAAAAATCTACTAAAAATACTAGAAGTGTATTAATCGGCAAAAAACACGTAAAAATGTATTTCAGAAAGGAAAACGAAGAGCTAATTCGTGTTTTGCTTTTCTTCGAAATGAGGCAAAATCCACAAAAAATCATCGAACTCTTAAAATGAAAAAAATACTATTCCTTTTCTCCTTTTTCTTTATTATATTTTCTTTTAATGTGAACAAACACCCTTTTCACGTTGGTTCTGTAGAATTTAATTACAATAATAAATCCCAAAAATTTGAAATTTCGGGGAAGTTTTTTATCGATGATTTAGAAAATGGTATAAATAAATCTACGGGTAAAAATTTGCGTTTTCAAGATGCAAAAATGAAATCTGCAATGGATGAAGCTGTGAAAAATTATTTTAAAGGCAACTTAAAATTGAAAGTTAATAATCAAGTTTTAGGGTTGAATTATATTGGTTTTGAAGAAGATAGCGAAAGTGTGAACGTTTTTTTAGAATCAGAAAAAATTGTCGCACCAAAAAAAATAGAAACAGCCGTAAGTATTTTATACAATATTTTTGATGATCAAATGAACATCATTCACATCATCAACAATGGAAAACGTGAAAGTGAAAAATTAAATTACCCAAACCAGTATTTGAAAAAAAATTTTTAATAAATGTACTTTAAGAGCGAGTATAAAAATTATTAAATAGTACATTTCCATCTTCCAAAGTTTCTACCCAAACTCCTTTTTCTACAGTTTTATATTTAAAATTGATATTCTTAAGTGCAATTGTATTTTTCGCAATTATTTTTAAAATAATTTCAGTTTCAGTAATTTCTCCTTTCAGTTGTATCGGAAAATTATAGTTATTTTTAAACTGCAAATCTTTATACCCAAAAACTACTGTAGAATCTGCACCTAATGGTGTAAAACGTTCGTTTTCTTTATAAATATCCATAGAATGTGGAAATCTTTCAACAATTTGTAAACCAATTTGCAATGCCAAATGATATAAAATGGATGAATATTGACAAATTCCTCCTCCAAAATCATCAGAAACAATTCCATTAATTAGATTTCTTCCTTTCTTAAAATCATTTTTTTCTGTTGGTTTTCCTATCAATTTCCAAAAAGAAAAAACTTCATTGGGATTTATAATTAAATTATTAATTCTCTGATTTACCAATTTCAAATTATGAATTTTATTTTCAAAAAAAAGACCTGCTTTTATAGGTTGAATTAATTCAAATTGGCAAGTTCCAATATTTTCAATACTATAAGTTTCTGAATATTCATGCTGGTTTTTTCGCTCTTGTAAATTTCTTTGCAGTAGTTTTATCTGTAATTTCACAGAATAGGGCAAAACTTTTTGAAGCAATTTTCTCATTTCTTTTCTAAAACTACAATATTATAAGACGCCCATTTTCTGAAAATTGTTTTGCAAAGAAAAATATCCAAAGACAAGAATAAATTTCTCAATTTAATTGGAACTTGATGAATTGGAAACAACAAAACGCATTTTTTTTCTACAATTCTCCAATCGTTTTTCACCAAATCCGAAATTTCTACATCAGAAAAAACGTTTTTTGCATGCCAATTATTTTCGCCGTTTTCGGCTTTACTTCTACTTTTTGTAGGATAATCGAAGATTAAAACACCAGTTTTATCCAGTTTTTCAAAGCATTCTTTCAAAAACAAACCAGTTTCTTCTTTTGTTTGATGCATAATCACATGAAAAGAAAATATACAATCAAAGTTTTCTTCAAAATTAATTTTAGAAATATCTCCAACTTTCAAAATCTTTTCTGGAAATTTTTCTTTTACAACTTTCAACATTTCTGCGCTAAAATCTAAACCATGCGTCGCAAAATTCAGTAAGCGACCAGTTCCGCAACCCAAATCTAAAATTTTTGAAAATTTATTTTTACTAAAAAATGAATTTAAAAATGATCTTTCCTGTTCATCAATATATTTTCCATAGGAATTTTCAAAACGATTTTCATCGTAAGTTGGTGCGAGTTGGTTGTATTATTTTAAGATTTTTTCTTTCATTTTGTAAAACAATCTCTCATGAAAATCCTCAATTTTATTCACTTCTTCTATTTTTATTGCAAAATTTTTCTTCGGAATTTTATTATGTCCAGACACGAAAATCTTGTCATAACCCATTTTTTCTGCTTCAGAAATGCGTTGTTCTATTTTCGTAACTGGGCGAATTTCTCCACTCAAACCAATTTCTCCCGCAAAAACGATCTTTTCAGAAATGGCAATATCTTCATTACTGGATAAAATTGCGGCAACAACAGCTAAATCTAAAGCTGGATCACCTGTTTTTATTCCACCTGTAATATTTAGAAAAACATCTTTTGCTCCCAATTGAAAGCCCGCTCTTTTTTCCAAAACTGCCAAAAGCATATTCAATCTTTTCGCATCAAAACCAGTACAACTTCTTTGTGGAGTTCCGTAAACTGCGGTGCTTACCAAAGCTTGAATCTCCAAAAGCATTGCTCTATTTCCTTCCAAAGTTACGGTAATTGCGTTTCCAGAAAGATCTTCAGTTTTTTTTGTAATTAGTATTTCAGAAGGGTTTTTTATCTCCTTCAATCCAGCGGAAACCATTTCATAAATCCCAATTTCTGCGGTAGATCCAAACCTGTTTTTGTCTGCTCTCAACAATCTGAAAAGATGATTTCTATCTCCATCAAAATTCAAAACTACATCTACCATGTGTTCCAAAACTTTCGGACCTGCAATATTTCCGTCTTTTGTGATGTGACCAACCAAAATTATCGGTGTATTCGTATCTTTTGCGTATTTTATAATCTCATTAGAACATTCCCGAATTTGTGAAACCGAACCAGGAGAACTCTCAATTGTTTGAGAATAAATAGTTTGAATAGAATCTATAATCATCAAATCTGGTTGCAATTTCTTGGCTTCGTGCAATATTTTTTCCACAGAAACTTCGGTATAAAGAAAACATTCTGGATTTTGAATATCCGTCAATCGATCTGCACGCATTTTTATTTGAGAAGCACTTTCTTCGCCAGAAACATAGAGAATTTTCTTCTTCATTTTCAATGCCAATTGCAAAAGAAGCGTAGATTTTCCAATTCCAGGTTCACCACCAATTAAAATGACAGAACCCAAAACAATTCCACCTCCCAAAACTCTGTTTAATTCCTCAGAAATGGTTACAATTCTCGGTTCATCTTGCGTTTCAACTTCAATGATGTTGATGAGGTTTTGCTTCTTTTTTGTAAATCCCGTAGCTGTTGTCGCTTTTTTTTCTACAACTTCTTCCACCAAAGTATTCCACTCGTTACAATTTTTGCATTGTCCCATCCATTGTGCAGATTGTGCTCCACAATTCTGACAGAAATATGCTGTTCTCAATTTTGCCACTATTTTATTTTTATGTTGCAATTTATGAAAATTGAACGAACTTTTCGAGAGATTTTTTGGGCGCCTTTATCCGTCTTCCACTCCCGCTTTTTTGTTCCACTTCGTTCCACAAAAAGAGCTCCGTTCAAGCCGGGGCGCAAAGTGGATATCAATTCAAAGGCATTTAATGATAGAAAACCTCTGCAAATTCAGTAATTTATTCCATTTTTTTATAATGTCACACTTTCAGTGTTTAAATTGTATAGGTAAGATTTGTTAAAATAATTTCATTCCTTCGGAATTATGTTTTGGAGTTTCAACAATTCCGAAGGAATGAAAATATTGTAAAAAGAAATCATACCCATTTAAAAACTCCGAAGGAGTGAAATTATTCTAAAGATTATATAAAAACATTATCTTTGTTTCCACTCAAAAATCTAAACAAAAAATGGAAAGCACAGATAATAAAACCGACAAAAGATTATATTTAATAGACGCTTTCGCCATGATTTTCCGCGGATATTACGCACTAATCCGAAGTCCAAGATTAACAAGTACAGGTTTAGATACTTCTGCAATTTTTGGTTTTACCAATTCATTAATAGAATTAATTCGCCGAGAAAAACCTTCGCATCTTGCCGTAGTTTTTGATGTAGGAAAAGCAACGGTACGAACAGATGATTTTGCAGATTACAAAGCCAATAGAAGTGAAACTCCAGAAGCTATAAAACTCGCAATTCCTTATATACACAGAATTTTGGAAGCAATGCACGTTCCCAATTTGGGAGTAGAAGGTTATGAAGCAGATGATGTAATCGGAACTATCGCTTGCAAAGCTGAAAAAGAAGGTTACGACGTTTTTATGGTTACGCCAGACAAAGATTTTGCGCAATTGGTTACGGAAAAAATAAAAATCTACAAACCCAGCATGAAAGGTAGCGAGATTGAAATTTTGGGAATTGAAGAGGTAAAAGCAAAATTTGAAATTGAAGATCCAAAACAAGTCATAGATTTTCTCGCAATGATGGGAGATTCTGTAGATAACATTCCTGGTTTGCAAGGTGTTGGAGAAAAAACCGCTAAAAAATTCCTGAAAGAATACGGAAGCATAGAAAATCTTTTAGCAAATACTGCCGACATCAAAGGAAAACTAAAAGAGAAAGTGGAAGCCAGTGCAGAAATGGGAATTTTATCTAAAAAATTAGCAACTATTCTTTGTGATGCTCCGATAGAATTTAAGCAAGAACAATACGATCTCGACGAGCCAAATTTTGAATTGGTAAAAGAAATTTTCGATGAAATTGAATTCCGGAGATTGTATGAAAACTTGTATCGAGCTTTTAATGAGAATCAAGAATCAAGAACCAAGAGTCAAGAACCGACAACTGACAACCGACAACCGACAACGAATATTCATGGAACTCAATTAGATTTATTCGCCAATTTTGAAGAATTAGATCATGCAACCACGACCAAAAATACCATTGAAGGAACTGATCATTTGTATCAATTTGTAGATTCAGATAAGGCTTTATATACTTTGGTAAAAAATCTTTGCGCCCAAAAAGCCGTCTGTTTTGATACAGAAACTACTTCCTTAAATGAAATTGAAGCGGAATTGGTCGGCATTAGTTTTTCCTACAAAAAAGGTTTGGCGTATTACGTTCCCTTTCCAAAAAATCAAGAGGAAGTTTTAAAAAAATTAGAAATTCTCACGCCATTTTTTGAAAAAGAAGACCTCATCAAAATTGCACACAACTTTAAATATGATTTTAAAGTACTGCAAAAATACAATGTAAAAATCAAAGGAAACCTTTTTGATACGATGATTGCGCATTATCTTCTCAATCCAGATGGAAGACATGGCATGGATTATCTTTCGGAAATGTATTTGGATTATATTCCCGTTTCCATAGAATCCATCATTGGTAAAAAAGGAAAAGATCAAGGTAATTTCCGAGATGTAGAATTATCTGAACAAACCAGATATGCTGCAGAAGATGCAGATGTGACCTATCAATTGTACGAACTTTTCGCACCTCAACTGAAAAAAGAAAGTCTGGAAGATTTATTTTACAAAGTAGAAATGCCTTTGATGCTCGTTCTTGCAAAAATGGAACTCACAGGAATTAGCATTGATGAAAAATGGCTGGCAAAAGAAAGCATCGATCTTGAAAAAGATTTGCGAGAATTAGAGTCCAAAATTTTCGAGATTTCTGGTGAAGAATTTAATATGAATTCCCCAAAACAATTAGGCGAAGTTCTCTTTGATAAAATGCAACTAGATCCAAAAGCCAAGAAAACAAAAACCGGACAATACAAAACGGGCGAAGATATTTTGCAAAAATTGGCTCATGACCACGAAATTATCCAATATATTCTGAAATACAGAACTTATCAAAAACTGAAATCCACTTATGTAGATGCTTTGCCAACGCAGATTGAACTGAAAACCAACCGAGTTCACACCAATTTTTCTCAAACTACGGCTGCAACAGGAAGACTTTCCAGCGTAAATCCGAATTTGCAAAATATCCCAATTCGTACAGAAAGAGGTCAGCAAATTCGTGGTGCTTTTGTGGCCAATGATGGTTTTGAATTAATTTCTGCCGATTATTCTCAAATAGAATTGCGTCTGATTGCAGAAATTTCTGGCGAAGAAGTAATGATAAAAGCCTTCCAAAATGGTGAAGATATTCACGCTTCTACCGCTGCAAAATTGTACGACATTCCGCTTGAAGAAGTTACAAAAACCCAACGTAGCAATGCAAAAACGGTGAATTTTGGAATTATTTATGGACAAGGTGCTTTTGGTTTGGCAGAACAAACCGGACTTTCCCGAAAGGAAGCCAAAGAAATGATAGAAAATTATTTCGGTACTTATCCTCAACTGAAAATTTACATGGCAAGTCAGTTAGAATCGGCAAAAGAAATGGGTTATGTTTCCACAATTCTCGGCAGAAAGCGCCATTTGAAAGACATCAATTCCAACAATTTTGTAGTTCGTGGACAAGCCGAAAGAAACGCTGTAAACGCACCAATACAAGGAAGTGCCGCAGATGTAATTAAAATCGCAATGATCAACATTGATAAAAAATTGACCGAACAAAATTTAAAATCAAAAATGCTTTTGCAAGTTCATGATGAATTGATTTTCGAAGTTCCCACCGAAGAAGTTGCCCAAATGAAAACCCTCATCAAAACCGAAATGGAAAACGCCGTAGAAACAAAAGTTCCCCTTTTGGTAGAAGTTGGCGAAGGGAAGAATTGGTTGGAAGCGCATTAAACTATTTCTAAAATAATATAATAATTTTGTAAATTTGAAAAAAAAGAAAATTGAAAGTATATAATTTGAACAAATCAGAACTAATTGAATACTGTGAGTTTATTGGAATTGACACCAAAGGCAAAAACAAAGCTTTACTAATAGAAGAAGCAGAAATATTTGGAACAAGTGAAATTGAAAAATCAAAAAAAGACGGAACAGACTACGATTTACTCTATTCAAAAATCGAAGAGTTATCAAACTTATATGCCGAAACACTAAATACCAAAATTGAGGAAAGAAAAGAAGAAATGTTGGAGGATGATAATTCACATTATTTAATATATCGTGTTTTAGGAATTTCTAACAAAGACGGGCAATTAATAGACGAATACCAAAATACTGGTCGATTCTTATATAAATATGCTGGGTCATTTTTAGAGGAAGCTGCCGTTCTTTGTTTTCGATTTAATAATTTGAAAGGAAAAAGAACACTTGTTAAAAATAATGTCGGTTCAAAACCCAAAACATTTGAAATTGATTTTTTAGACAATAATAATGCGATTGAAATAAAATGGCGAGATGCTACAACTGATGGAGACCACATTACCAAAGAGCATACAAGAGTTGAGTGTATTACAAGTTATGGTCATAAACCTATCAGAGTAATGTTCTATTATCCACAAAGAACGCAGGCAACTAAAATTTAAAAGATTTTGGCAACTTACTACAAAGAAGTTAAGGGCGAATACTAAGGTGGAGATGGCGTCTGGACTTTTGT
>CAXYUO010000060.1:0-12677 GCA_964292185.1 uncultured Frigoriflavimonas sp. | reverse complement strand
CCATTTTGCCAAAAGAACAATTGCAGTTTTGGGCTTGGCTTTCCGACTATTATCTCTGCAATTTGGGAGATTTGTACCGTTACGCTTTTCCTTCGTCATTAAAATTAGAAAGCGAAACTTATCTTAAATTAAAAGCTCATGCTAATATAGATTTTCAAAATCTTGATAGCAATGAAATGTATTTGATACAAGCTTTGGAAGTTCGGCAATTACTCAACCTTTCTGATGTAGAAGCTTTTATTCCTAAAAAAGAAATCGTAAAAACCATCAACGGTTTGCTAGAATTGCAATACATAGAAATTGATGAAAAAATTGCAGAAAAATATAAGGTAAAAGAGGTTGCTTATGTAAAAATTAAACCCAATTTATTGGAGAATTTAGAACTTTCAACCATTATTAATGAATTAAAAAGAGCAAAAAAACAACAAGAATTGTTTTTATTAATTCTCGAACATCAAACTGAATTTCCAGAAAAACCGCTAAAAAAATCTACTCTTTTTAATGATGGATTATTTGCCAATTCACAATTAAAATCTTTAATAGAAAAAGGATTTGTAGAAGAATATTTGCTGCAAAAAGACCGATTACAAAGCTATGAAGGCGAAATTGAGGAAATAGAATCTCTTTCAGAAATTCAAATAGAAATTAAAGAAAAAATAGATATTGCTTTCGCAGAAAATAGAAATGTTTTGCTTCACGGAGTTACATCTTCCGGAAAAACCCACATTTATTTAGAAAAAATAGAAGAAACAATTTCCGCTGGAAAAAACGTGCTTTTTCTATTGCCAGAAATTTCTATCACAAAACAAATTAGCAAAAGATTAGAGAAAAAATATGGTAAAAAACTGGGTTTTTATCATCAAAAACTCACAGATTTTGAAAGAGTAGAAGTTTGGAAAAAAGTTAAAGACAACGAAATTCAAGTTTTAATTGGAACCAGAAATGCACTTTTTCTGCCCTTCAAAAATTTGGGTTTAATTGTAGTTGATGAAGAGCACGACAGCAATTATAGAAAATATGAAAATCATGTGTTTTTCAACGGAAAAGACAGTGCAATGGTTTTGGCAAAATTCTACAATGCCAATGTAATTCTTGGTTCTGCAACACCTTCTGTAGAAACGTATCATCTCGCAAACATTGGGAAATTAGAATATATTTATCTTTCAGAAAGGTATGGAAATGTAGAATTGCCCACTTTTGAACTGATTAATTTCAAAGAACAACAAGAACTAAAAAGCGTAAAAGGGAATTTTTCTAATCTATTAATAGAAGATTTACAAAAAAACGCAGAAGATGGAAATCAAGCCATGGTTTTGCACAATAGAAGAGGATATTCGAACGTGATAGAATGCGAAACTTGCGGCTACGTAAACTATTGCAGCAATTGCGATGTAGTGATGACCTACCACAAAGCTGCACACGAAATGAAATGCCATTATTGCGGTCAAAAAGCTTCTAAACCACAGTTTTGCCCGAAATGTCATGGTCAAAAATTGAATGAACGTGGAGTTGGAGTAGAGCAAATTCATCAAGAATTGAAACATATTTTACCCAATCTAGAAATTGATAGAATGGATGTAGATTCTATGCGCAAAAAATTTGCCTACGAGAAATTATACGAAAAAATAGAAGATCAAGAAACCGATATTATCGTTGGTACACAAATGATTTCCAAAGGTTTAGATTTTGATCATATAGAAATTGTAGCCATACCGAAAGCAGATTCCTTACTTTATGTTCAAAATTTTCGAGCAGAAGAAAGAGCGTATCAATTGATTTTGCAAGTAGCAGGAAGAGCAGGAAGAACTTCTGGAAAAGGAAAAATCATTATTCAAACTTATAATCCGCAACATCAAATATTTCAAATGATACAGGAAAAAAATCCTGATGTTATTTATAATTATTTTTTAGAAGAGCGAAAAAAATTTAAGTATCCACCGTTTGTAAAAACTATTTTTATAGAATTAAAACACAGAAAAGAAGATAAAGTAGATCGTGCTGCAACTTTTTTGGGTTCTGTTTTAAGAAAATATTTACCAGAAGTTTGCATTTTGGGACCAGAAAAATCTCAAATTCCGAAGATCAATACTTTGTACCAATATCAGATTTTATTGAAGCTTCCACGTGGAAAAAATTATACGGAATACAAAGATTTTCTACGCCAAAGTTTAATGGAATTTGAAGAAATTACAGCGTACAAAACCATCAAAAAAGAAATTTTTGTTGATTTTTAACAAAGTTTAACTAATTTTTGCATCTTTTTATTGTTTTATTTGCGAGTTTAAAGATATTTATTTATACTTTTGACATGTTTTTGAATTAAATTAAAGAAAAATATAATTAAAAAGGTTTTAATTAAATTATTTTTCGATAAAATATCACAATGAATAACAGACTTAAATTCTATACATACCTATTACTTTTTACAAGCACTTTTGCATTTTCCCAAAGCAGCACTTCAGAAAAAAGGTATCCGCAAATGCTAGAAAGTCAGCCAATTAATACTTCGGTTGTAGCCACAGAAAAATTATTAACACCAAAAGAAGTTTTAGACATCAACATCAATAGTATGATGAATGATCCTGTTCTAAAAAATGCAGATTGGGGTTATGTAGTTTATGATCCTAAAACGAATAAAATTGTAAGTTCTTACAATGAAACTACTGCTTTAGTTCCTGCTTCTACCACAAAATTATTAACCACAGAAACTGCTATCAATCTTTTAGGAGAAAATTTTAGATGGATTACTCAATTAGAGTATTCAGGAGAAATAGATGCAGATGGAGTTTTGAACGGGAATTTATACATTGTAGGAAGTGGAGATCCAACTTTAGGAACAGGAAAAGCCGGTTCTGCAAGATATGGAGCAATCGTAAATGATTTTATATTTGCAATTTCTGAAGGAAAAGGAATCAAAAAAATAAATGGTGATATCATCATTCAAAATGCTTTATTTAAAGAAAATAAAAACACTTTCTTACCAGAAAACATCGTTTGGATGGAACAAAATAATTATTATTTACCTGTAGGAAGCACGAAAGATATTGAGCCAAGAAACGAAAAATTAATTGCAACAGCTTCCAAAAATAATATTGGAAATCAGAAGAAATTCTACTATGTTTCGCCTTATGTAAATAAAATTGTTTTCGCAGATGAATTTACAGGAAGCAGTTATACTACAAAATTACCAGATGCACCATCTTATCTTGCGAATAGTTTACGTACTAATTTGATAAAAAGTAAGTTGCCAATTTCTGGAAAAGTAATTACGAAAAATGCTGATTTAGATGCAGAACCAAGAAAATTAATTACTGCTTATAAATCTCCTACACTTGCAGAGATTATTTACGATACCAACAAAAGAAGTGATAATGCAACCGCAGAAGCACTATTAAGAATGGTTGGTTTTCAAAAAAAAGGAGATCAATCTCTAGAAACGGGAAGAGCTGTAGTTACAGAACATCTTACAAATTCTGGTTTTGATGTAGAAGGATTAAATTATTATGATGGAAGTGGACTTTCTAGAACGAATAAAGTTACACCAATAGCACAAGTGAAATTCCTTACTTCATTAATGAAAACAAAGTATTACAATAGTTTTTTCAATTCGCTTCCTGTAGGTGGAGAAGATGGAACTTTGAAAAGAATGTTCAACGATAGTCCAGCTTCTGGACAGGTTTTTGCAAAAACAGGAACTCTAAATAAAGTAAAAACATTGGCAGGATTTATCAAAACAAATTCTGGTAAAACATTGGTTTTCTCTATCCTTATTAATAATTATGCAGGATCTGTAAGCCAAGTAAAAGGAAAAATGGAAGATTTATTAGAGCCAGTTTTAAATCTTTAATACACTACCAAAACATATAATATAAAACCTTTCATACAATTGAAAGGTTTTTTCATATCTTTAACATTGTAAAAATCTTTAACAAAATTCATAAAAATGAAAAAATTATATTTTCTAATCCTTTTAATTCTTACTTTTTCTCCTGTTTTCGGACAAGAAAATGATACAGACAAAAAATCTCTAATTACCAGAGAAATTCAGAATTATAATAAAATGGTAGATTATAATATCAATCCAAATACTTTAAACTATGATTTGAAATACCAAAGATTAGATTTATCCATAGATCCTGCAGTTTATAATGTTAGTGGATCTGTAACTTCTCATTTTTTGCCAAATCAAAGCATGACTTCTATTTATTTTGATTTAACGAATCAATTATCTGTTTCTCAAGTTACTTATCATGGTAATAATCTTGCATTTCAACAATTAGCAACCAAAGAATTAAAAATAGATTTTGCAAGTGCTGTTTCTGCAAATGTTTTAGATTCTTTGACGATTGTTTATAGCGGAGCTCCAGATCTTGCAAATGATGCTTTTCGTACCGGAACGCAAAGTTCTATTCCTGTAGCTTCTACATTATCAGAACCTTATGGAGCGCAAGATTGGTTTCCTACCAAACAAAGCATGAATGATAAAATTGATAGAATGGATTTTAAAATTACAACTCCAAATGCTTATGATGTAGCTTCTAATGGTAAATTAATGTCGGAAACTTTGCTTTCTGGTAGTAAAAAAAGAACTTTCTGGAGAACACAATATCCAATGCCTGCTTATCTTGCAGCTTTTTCTATCACGAATTTTACAAAATTAAATGATGTCATGGGAACTCCACCTTTTCCTTTTGTAAATTATATTTATCCAAGTAGTGCTTCTAATGCAACAACTATGAGCAATATAGAATGGACAAAACAAGTAATGAATACTTTTGAAACTTATTTCGGACCTTATCCTTTCAGAAATGAAAAATACGGTCACATGGAATTTCAATTTAATGGAACTTGTATGGAACATCAAACCATGTCTTCTATGAGTAGTTGGGGAAGATATGTGATTGCTCACGAATTAGCACATCAATGGTTTGGAGATAAAGTAACCTGTGCTTCTTGGAATGATATTTGGCTCAACGAAGGTTTTGCAACTTTTGGTGAGCATCTTGCCAATGAAAAATTATTGATGACAAATGCTGATTTTCTCAACTATTTATTAGGTCAAAAAAATTATATTACAAGTTCTCCTGGTGGAAGTACTTATGTTGCAGATGTCAATTTATCAAATCAAGGTGCTATTTTTAGTGGAAGATTATCTTACGCAAAAGGTGGATATATTCTAAGAATGATGAAATGGATTTTAGGAGATCCACTTTTTTATCAATCGCTGCAAGAATACCATGCAAGACCAAATTTAGCTTATAAATATGCAAATAGTACAGATTTTAAAAATTCTGTTTTGCTTACTACTTCAAAAGATTTTACAGAGTTTTTTAATGATTGGTTGTATGGACAAGGCTATCCAACTTATGCCATAAAATGGAAGCAATCTACTGCAAATCAATCTATTACTTTTAAAGTAGATCAAACTCAAAGTCATTCTTCAGTTTCTTTTTTCGAAATGCCTTTGCCTGTAAAAGTAAACGGAACCAATGGAGAAGTGCTTTATGTAAGGTTAGAAAACAATACAAATGCTCAATATTTCAATGTTCCATGTACTTTTACGGTGAGTTCTATGGAATTTAATTATGATTATCAAATTTTAGAAAAAAATTCTACAATCGTTTTTGATAATAATCTATCATTGAAAGATCAAGTTATTCAAGATTCTGAAATTGTACTTTATCCAAGTCCAGCAAACAGCGAAATTAATTTTAAAGGAATAAATAGCGAAACTGCTTTTCAGATTCATTTCACAGATGGAAAATTAGTTAAAACTGGAACTTATTTCCCAAAAAAGAGCATCAATATTAGCGAATTGATTCCAGGAATTTACATCATTTCCATAGCTGATCAACATATAAAATTTACAAAAAAATAAAAATAAAAAGCCTTCAAACACGAGGGCTTTTTTTAAATTTGCAAAACTGAAAATATACAATTATGCTATCCAATAAATTTATAGAAAATCTTCAACAAGAATTAGCTCAAATTGAGCAAGAAGGACTTTTTAAAAAAGAAAGAATTATCACTTCTCCGCAATCTTCAGAAATTGTAGCGAATGGAAAAACGTTGTTAAATTTTTGTGCTAATAATTATTTAGGACTTTCCAATCATCCAGAAGTAGTGAAAGCATCGCAAGATACTGCAACTTCGCATGGTTACGGAATGTCTTCGGTTCGTTTTATTTGTGGAACTCAAGATATTCATAAAAATTTGGAAACAAAAATTTCTCAATTTTTAGGAATGGAAGATACCATTTTGTATGCAGCTTGTTTTGATGCAAATGGTGGAGTTTTCGAACCCTTATTTTCTGCAGAAGATGCAATTATTTCTGATGAATTGAATCATGCTTCTATTATTGATGGTGTAAGACTATGTAAATCTGCAAGATACAGATATAAAAACAACAATATGGAAGATTTGGAAGCACAATTGAAAGATGCTTCCGAAAAAAATCAACGTTTCAAAATCATCGTAACAGATGGCGTTTTTTCTATGGACGGAATTGTTGCCAATCTAAAAGGTGTTTGCGATTTAGCAGATAAATATGACGCATTGGTTTTGGTAGATGATTCTCACGCAACTGGTTTTATAGGAAAAACTGGTCGTGGAACTCACGAATCTAATGAAGTAATGGGAAGAGTAGATATTATCACCTCTACATTAGGAAAAGCTTTGGGTGGTGCTTTAGGAGGTTTTACTTCTGGAAAAAAAGAAATTATAGATATGCTTCGTCAAAGATCTCGCCCTTATTTATTTTCAAATTCTTTGGCTCCTTCCATAGTTGGTGCAGCTACAAAAGTATTGGAAATGATTTCTGATGATACCACTTTGAGAGATCAAGTGATGGAAAATTCTGAATATTTCCGAGCAAAAATGAAAGAGCATGGTTTCGATATTCCAGATGGAGATGCTGCAATTGTTCCTGTAATGCTTTATGATGCACCTTTAGCTCAAAAAATGGCAGAAAAACTAATGGAAGAAGGCATTTATGTAATCGGTTTTTTCTATCCTGTAGTTCCGAAAGGAAAAGCAAGAATAAGAGTTCAACTTTCGGCAGCTCATACAAAAAATCAATTGGACAAGGCAATTTCTGCTTTTGTAAAAGTAGGGAAGGAGTTAGACGTTATAAAATAATTTGTCAAATTGAGAATGTGCTAATTTGAAAATGAATTTACACATTTATAAAATTTACAATAATTGTATTCAATTATATTTTCTCATTATTAAATTCCTTCATTTTCAAATTTAAAATATGCTTTATACAATATTAAAAGCCATCCACATCATCTTTATGGTCAGTTATTTTGCTGGTATTTTTTACTTGGTGCGGCTTTTTGTTTATTATAAAGATACCGACGAATTTGAAGAGCAAAAAAAACTGATTCTTAGAGAACAATACGTTTTTATGGCGAGAAGATTATGGAATATCATTACAGTTCCTGCCGGATTAATCATGTTGATTACAGGAATTACAATGATTTTTCTAAACTTAGGTTTAATGAAAACGCCTTGGTTTCATCTAAAATTAACTTTTTTATTAGGATTAGCTGCTTATCATTTTTGGGTTTGGAAAAAAATTATTAAAATAAAAAAATTGAATGCTAAAGAATTACCGATTGAAAATTTAAAACTAAGACAAGCCAATGAAATAGCTACTTTCATACTGTTCTTAGTAGTTTTTACAGTAATTTTAAAAAATAGCGTTATAGAATATTGGTGGCAATTGATTGTAGGTTTTATCGCAATCGTTATTTTAATAATGGGAACAGTGAAGTTGGTGAATAGGAATAATAATAAAAAGTCTTAAGTTGGAAAACGGGATACAGATGTCAAGCTGCAAAAACATCTGACATAAAAAAAATAAAACTAAAATTTGTAACTTTGTTAAAATTGAAATGTAGATGGTAAAACCAAATAGACATAGTTTGAAAAAAATAAAATCACCTTTAAATTATATTGGTGGTAAAGCAAAAATATTAGACCAAATTTTGCCTTTATTTCCTGAAAATATTAATAATTTTATTGACTTATTTGCAGGTGGTTGCAACGTTGGCATTAATGTAAATGCAAACAAAATTTTCTTCAATGAAAACTTGACTTACCTAATTGAAATGTATCAAATATTTCAAGAAAATGATATAGATACAACCATTTCACACATTGAAAACAGAATAAAAGAATTTGAACTTTCTTTGACAAATGAAGAAGGTTATAAGAAAATGAGAGCAAAATATAATGAACATAAAAAACCCTTGGATTTGTTTGTTCTTATTGCTTTTTCATTCAACCACCAAATTCGGTTCAACAATAGCCACGAATTTAATAACCCATTTGGTAGAGAAAGAAGCAGTTTTAATGCTTCTATGAAACAGAATTTAGAAAGATTTATAATCAGATTAAAAGAAACAAATGTTGATTTCGCAAATGTTTGTTTTAATAATTTTGACTTTACTTTTTTAAATACTAACGATTTTGTTTATTGTGATCCACCATATTTAATAACAACAGGTACTTACAATGACGGAAAAAGAGGTTTTAAAGGTTGGACAGAAAAAGAAGAAGTACAACTTTTAAAAAAGCTTGATAGTATAGACAATCAAAATATTAAATTTGCTTTATCTAATGTATTAGAACACAAAGGAAAATCGAATGAAATTTTAAAAAAATGGGTTGAAAACAATACTAAATATAAAATTAATTATATTAATTTTAATTATTCCAATTCAAATTATCAAACACTTATAAGAGATAAAAATGCAAGTGTTGAAGTGCTAATAACAAATTACGAACCAACTAAAAAATTACAAAATGCAAGATTATTTGACTGATAATTTTAAAGATATTGACGATATCGATTATGCCTTTGCTGTTGTATGCAAAAGTGTTGGAAATCCACTTTATTTACAAAATGAAAGTGAGCCAGTAAGTGAAGAAATGATTTTCCCAGTAACTAATTTTAAAGATGCTTCTGAAATTTGTAGAAATTATATAAACAATTTCAATTTAGGTAGTGGTAATTGGGCAGGTGGACAAGTTTATCACCCTAGATTTGGTATTATTGCTAATATCTCATATAATGGAAAGGTTTGGAAATTAGATAATTCAAAATATTCTGATGAAGATTTACTGAAAACTTGGAATAATTTCTATGTAAACGAGCAAATATTTTAATGCGATATATCGGAAACAAAGAGAATTTACTTGACAAGATTTATCAAGTAATGCAATCAGAAAAAATTCAAGGTAATTCAATTTTTGATTTTTTTTCAGGAACAACAAGCGTAAGCAGGTTTTTTAAAAAATTAGATTATCAGATTTTTGCTTCCGATTTAATGTACTTTTCTTTTGTAATGCAAAAAGCATATATTTCAAATAATCAAGAATTACATTTTGAGAAATTATTAAATGAATTAAAATTTAAAAGTTCTTCGCTTTTTGCTTCACCTCTACATATAGTAATTGAATATTTGAATCAAATAAAACTAGTAGAAGGTTTTATCTCTAAAAATTATACAACATTAGGAACTTCTGAATTAGAAATTCCAAGAATGTATTATTCTGATGAAAATGGGAAAATTATTGATTCTATAAGACAAAAAATTGAAAGTTGGAAAACAGGAAATTTAATAAACGAAAATGAATATTTTGTTTTATTAGCTTGTTTGATAGAAACTGTACCTTTTTATGCAAATATTTCTGGTGTTTATGCTGCATTTCATAAAAAATGGGATTCTAGAGCTTTAAAAAAAATGATATTAAGACCAATTGAATTTGTTTTAAATAGCAAAGAAAATTTTTCATTTAATATAGATTCTACAAAATTATTAAATGATATTGAAGCTGATATTTTTTATCTTGATCCACCATATAATCAAAGACAATATGCACCAAATTATCATTTATTAGAAACTATTGCAAAATATGATAATCCAATAATTAAAGGAGTTGGAGGTTTAAGAGATTATCAAAATCAAAAATCAAAATTTTGTAATGCAAAAACAGCTATTATAGAACTTAATAGAATTGCTAAAGATGGTAAATTTAAAACTCTAATACTAAGTTACAATACTGAAGGTATTATGAAACAAGAAAATATTATTTCTACATTAGAAAATTATGGCAAAGTAAATTTAGTCGAGTTTGATTACTTACGTTATAAGAGTAACAATAATGGCGATAGTAAACATAAAAAAATTATTCAAGAACAACTTTATATACTACAAAAAAATGTCTAAAAATCTTTGGTTTTTAACAGAAGAACGACCTAAAAAGGAAGTTCTACAAACTATTTTTCAAAAGTTTGCCACAGATTATGGCTTTGCTATTTTCATTGATACAATACGTATTTTCCCAATTTTAGAAAACAACAAATTTACCTTTACATATGAAGTTACAGGTTTTCGTTGTAATAAAGTAAATAAAGTTTATATTAAAACAATTACTGGAAATTCAAGCCTTGTAGATTATCTAATTTTCTATCAAGAAGAAGAACCAACAATAAAAGACACCCCGATTTATGCGATAGAAGAAACAAAAACAGACGATAAAGAAAGTAGAAATACTGGTGTGTATCAACGTTGCAGTAAATTTGTTTTTATCCAAAATTATTATCCAGATATTAAGAAAATCATGTTGTATAATCTTCAAATAATGCAGAAAATCAAAGCAACTGATACTTATGTTTTTGGCACTAAAATGCTTAGATCACTTGGTGTAGAAATATTGGGTAAGATAGGAATTGATGATGAAAAATATGAGCCATTTAAATCAATAGTAGAATTTATTGATCTAAAAAACAAGATGGAAAAAACCAAAAATGGACAATCTGTAAAAATTTTAAAAACAGATTCTAGAATTGAGATTACTGCTAAAATGTTAAATGGTGGCAGATTAGGACATGACCCAAATATTGGAATGACGACTATAATGGCTCAAACCTTAAGAAATTTGGGCTGGAAAAAAGATATAGTAATTACAAAACACCAGCTTCCAAATCAGCAAAGTGTTGGTATAAGAAATAAATTTATACAGATTGCGAATAAAATCAATTTAAAATTAGATGGTTTAAACATTCCAAAAGCAGAAATTCACAATGATTATTGGAAATATGATAAAGATGGTGAAAAATTAGGGACAATTTTTATTCATTTAGTCGTTGAAAATTTCACTCAAGGAAAATCAATTTATGAAAATCACGCAGGTTCAGAAAGAGGATATTTTTTTTCATTAAACGGAGAACCTATTTCTCTTGCAAAATACAAAGACAGAGCAAAATATAAAGCTGGTGATAAAACTCAAATAATTGAAATTCCTGATTTGATTTTCTTTGATAAGAAAGAAAATGAAATCATTAATATTGAAGGAGAAAAATATATAAACAGACATAAAGGTATTTTGCAAATTAAAACTTTTGAATTCATAGAAAAAGTTCACATAAAAAAGGAATTTCCAAATTTCAAAATTATAAGAACTGTTGTGCTTTTTGGAAGCGAAGAAACTTCAATAGTAGAAATTGAAGTAGGTTTTTTGCTAAATAAAAATGGACAACTAATTTTAAGTGTCAAATCTCCAAAATTATTTCAAGAAGCTATAAAAAATTTATTAGATTTCTGGAAATAAGGAGGGTTTTTTAAAACTAAAAAAAAATATATGTTAGCAATTTTTAAAAAAGAATTATGGAGCTACTTCGGAAATTGGAGTGCGTGGATAATTCTTGCAGTTTTCAGTTTTTTAGGAGCTTTGTTTCTCTTTTTCTTCGATAATAATTCTAATATTTTTGAAATAGGAACTGCTTCTCTTCAAAGTTATTTTCAATTAGCTCCTTGGTTATTGCTTTTTCTAATTCCCGCACTTTCTATGAAATCTTTCGCGGAAGAAGAGCAAAATGGAACACTTTCTTGGCTTTTTTCGCAACCAATTTCTATAGCAAATCTTATTTTTGGGAAATTTCTTGCGGTTACCTTGGTTGGTATTTCTTGTATTTTGCCATCTTTGGTTTATTTATACACGGTTTATGTTTTAGGAATTCCAGCAGGAAATGTAGATTTCGGACCAGTTTTAGGAAGTTATTTCGGATTGATTTTATTAATTGGCGCTTTTTCTGCCATCGGAATTTTTGCTTCCAGTATTTCTTCAAACCAAATCATGGCATATCTTGTCGGTGTTTTTATTTGCTTTATTTTATTTTTTGGAATTGAGCAATTGGCAAGCTACAAACTTTTGGGAGGTGCAGATTTTATTCTCCAAAAATTGGGTATTTACTTTCATTTTAATTCGTTTACGAGAGGTTTGGTAGAAAGTACAGATGTGTTTTACTTCCTCCTTTTTATTGCCATCGCATTATTTTTGGCGAAAATATTTTTAGAAAAGAAAAAATAATGAAAAACAAACAAGTTCAAATATATAGTGTTTTAGCACTTTTTCTTTTGTTGGGTGCTTTAGGTGTTTTTTCAAAAAGAATAGACCTTACCCAAGATCAAAGATATACGCTTTCTCCTTCCACAGAAAAAGTTTTGAAATCTGTAGACAAACCTTTGATGGTAGAAGTGTATCTTGATGGAGATTTTCCTGCAAGTTTCAAACAATTGCAGAGTGAAACAAAATTTATGTTAGAAGAATTTAAAAAAATAAATTCTAATATTGATTTTAAATTTATAGACCCCATAAAATCTAAA
>CAXYUO010000059.1:0-12688 GCA_964292185.1 uncultured Frigoriflavimonas sp. | reverse complement strand
TTATAGAAGTGTTTTAGATATTTCTAATGAAGCCATGATTGCGAGCGAAAAAGGTTTTCAACGATTGATGGAAGCGATGAAATTTCTGAAAAACAATGATTTGCAAAAATCTGAATCTTCTACTTTAGATGTTTCTGCATGGAAATTGAAATGCGATGAAGCTTTGGCAGACGATTTTAATTCGCCAATTCTGATTGCACATTTGTTTGAAGCGGTTACGTTTATTTTTAAATTAAAAGAAGGGAAAGAAACATTAACTGAAAAAGACGCTCAATTTTTAACAGAATCGTTGAATGTTTTCCTTTTTGAAGTTCTTGGTTTGCAAAATATTGAAGAGAATAATAATGCAAAATTAGACCAAACCCTACAAGTTTTGATAGAATTGAGAAACCAAGCCAGAAAATCTAAAAACTTCGACCTTTCCGACCAAATCCGTGATCGTTTATTAGCTGAAGGAATTGAGTTGAAAGATGGGAGAGATGGAACGAGTTATGTTTTAAATTAATTATAAATGTCGCAACAAACAATTCATGATATAAATTTTGATGAAGAAGATAAAATGCTATTTAGTTGTGATGATTTACAATTAAAAGCGGATGCAATTAGAAATTGGATGCTTCCTAAATTGGATGTTATTACAAATGAAATAATTTCAGGCATTATTGAAATTTACGAAATTGATTTTTATAAAAATTATTCTCTTGGAAAATCACCACATTTTAGAAAAAGTAAAAATCAAAGATTAGAGGAAGTTAAGAAAGATTATCAATATTGTGGTGTCTCAATTACAGGTCAAAGGAAGGATGATAAATGGCACGGTTTAGATAAAGGAACTGGGAAAATTCCAAAAATTGATCTAACTTCATTGTATTTAACAATCGGACCAGAAGGATTTCAAAATGTTTTTAGATTTAATTATCCTAAAAATTTCACTAAAGAAACTTACGAAAAGTTTTTTGCATTTTTTTTAGAACAAAGTGAAATGATTGCTAATCTTTTACTAAAAGCGAAGATGAGTTATGGTTTTACTTATACGAATTCACTTTCATTTTATGAAGATTTAAAATCAAAATTTGAAAATGAAATATATGATATTGTTTTTTACAAACCTACAATAGAATATCCAATTACAACAGATAAAATTTATGATATTGTTTTATCGTCAATAATATTATTTCCTATTTTAAATGGTTGTATACAGATTTCCTTGGGTAAACAGCCAGATTTTAACGGAGATCTTTCAAAATTAAATAATAAATTTTACGATTTTACTCAAAAATTTTCTCAAGAAATAAATAAGATTCCGCATAAACTTACAGATGCGGAAATGCAGATTATTAGACAAAAAGCAGCTGAAAAAACTAAAGTTTCTTGGGGAATTAGATGGCAAGTTTTCCAACTTAATAACTGGAAGTGTGTTTCTTGCGGTAGAAGTGCATGTGATGATATTGTATTACATGTTGACCATATAAATCCACGTTCAAAGGGTGGAAAAGATGAACTTGATAATTATCAAACTTTATGCAATGAATGCAACATTGGAAAAAGTAATAATGATCAAACAGATTTAAGAAATTATAAAAACTAAAAAAATATTAATTTTAAAATCTCTACATGGTATTTTCAAAATCCCAAAAGATTTTGATTATAAAATACTCCTATTATAAGAATAATCTCAAAACAAATTCAAATTCCCTATTTTTACAATTCTTAAAACACAAATATGAAATTCTCTTTTAAACAGCTATTATTAATAATTCCACTATTTTTCTTCACAAGCTGTTTCGATATTCTTGAAAAAACCCACGTGAAAGCCGATGGTTCGGGAGAATACACCATCATTTTGAACGCTAGTAAAAGCAAAACCAGATTGGCTTCTATCTCAAAAATGGAAACCATCAACGGAAAAAAAGTGCCGAAACAGTCTGAAATAGAAAGCAAAATAGCTGAAGCTGGTAGAATTTTCAAAGCGACTCCCGGAATTTCCAATGTTAAAACTTCAATGGATTTTAATAATTACATTTTAAAATTAAGCTGTAATTTCAAAAATATAGAAAATATCAATGCAGGTTTAGAACAATTGAAAGCTAAAAAAATCATAGGAAAAAACATTCCTACACAGATTTATAGCCAAAATGTTGCAAAAAAATCTTTCTCCAGAAATAAAGTTAACACCTTCAAATCTGATTACGATAAGATGAGCAAAGCAGACAAAGAAATCTTTAATAATGCAAAATACACGTCTATTCTACAATTTGAAAACACGATAAAATCTCAATCCAATTCTACTTATCTTCTTGCTCCAAACAAAAAAGCAGTGAAACTAGATGCCAATGTTTTAGATTTTATCCTTCAAAAAAAACAAATTCAAAATAATATTCAATTACAATAATTCCCAAGTAAAATATGAAATCAATTCTATTCAAATTTCCAAAAATTGCACTTTTAGTTTTTGGCTTTGTCTTCTCTTCTGCACAACAGACCATGAAAATTCCCAAAGATGCTGTCTTTTACATGGAAATCAACGGAAAAGAGGTAAATAAAAAAATAAATTGGGAGAAATTCAACCCAATAATTCAAGAATTAACCAAAAAAGAATCTCATCAAGTTATTTTAGATGAAGATGAGGTAAAAACTACCAAAAAGACTGATGAAAAACCTTCTTGGAATGATTATGGCAAAACGGGTATAAAGTACGATGCTACACAATACCATTACGGAACTTTCAATGATTCTGTGAAAGCTTATACCACACATTTTACGATAGATAACAAAGAAAAATTTCAAGAATTTGTACATTCTAGAAAAAAAGAAGGTCTAGAAATCACCAAGAAAAATAAGTATTCTTACGTAGATTTAGATGATGAAATGTTTGTAGCTTGGAACGATAATCATGCAGTTCTTAGTTTTATCAGTTACGAAAAACCGTATAAATATGACGATTTAGATAGTACAGCTTATGCAGTTGTAGATAGTGCAGCAAGTGTAGTAGATTATTCTGAAGAAGTTGTAGATTCTGCTTATGTGGAAGAGCCTTTTAATTATAAACATGAAATTGAAAGTTTAAAAAACAATATCAAATATTTAAAAGATAACATAAAAGATAGCAATGCAGAAATTGCACAAATGCAAAAAGACATTAAATATCTTGAAAAAAACAAGCAATATCCGCCAGAAAAAATGGCAGAAAAAAATATAGAAGATTCTGAATATGCTGCAGAAGCTGTTCCGTATAACGAAAGCGAAGAAGGAGCTGTAGAAGATGATGAATACGAGATTGCCTATCAAAAAGAAATGGATTCTATCAACGTAGAAAAATTTAAAATCACCAGAAAATTAGCGGAAGATAAATTCGATATGTATTTCAATTCTAATTTAGAAATTGAAGTTCCAAAGGAAATGTTGGCTTTTAGAGATAGCAAATCCGATGTTTTTATCTACACAGATTATGGTAAAATTTTAACAGAAGGTATTTATGGAAAAATGCCGAATATTTACAATTTTGGTGGAATTTTAGCGAAAGCATACAACTCCAATTCTTCTTACAATCTCTATTTTGATAATGATAAAGTGCGTTTGGTCAATAATTATCAACACAGAGATGCGGATGTTCAAAAAAGCATGTCTGATGTTTACAAAGGAAAAAAGAATAAAAAATTGGCGGCACTTATCAATGATAAAAGCATAGGATATTATTCCATGAACATCAATGGTAGCAAGTATTTCGATATGATGTACAGTTTTATTCAAGATACAAAAGACAACGAATATCAGAAAGAAATGGAATTGGTGATGGAAACCATGAAAATTATTTTAGACGAAGAAGCCATCATAAAAATTGCTCCAGGAAACGGAATTTTTGTTTTGAATGAATTAAAATCTAAAAATGTAGAATATACAGATTACGAATATGACGACGATTACAACGAAACCGAAGTGAAAAAAACCAAAGATATCGCAGTTCCGAATTTCGTTTTTGCATTTGCTACAGAAAATGAAGGGTATTGGAATCGTGTTTTCAACTTGTTGATTACCAACAAAGAGTTAGCAAAAAAATTCACTAAAGTTGGACAATTTTACGCTTTTAAAAATGAAGATAAGAATGATTATATCGATCAAATGTTTTTCACGGTAAAAGATGGAGTTGTCTATATCACGACATCTATGGAAAATATCAATCCTGTAAATCAAACTTCAATTTCTAAAAATTGGGCAAAAGATTCTTCTAAATATGCAATGTCTGGAAGATTAGATTTTCAAAAATTAATCTCTGGTTTAGAAAAAGAATTCAAATCTCCATCAGAAATGAAATCTTTAGATGTTTTCAGAAAAAATGTAGGAGATTTAGAGTTTAAAACTGAAGTAAAAGGAGAAAGTATAGAAACAGAAATGAATTACAATATCAAAAATTCTTCAGAAAATTCTTTGATGTATTTCTTTGATTTGTTTGATGAAATCTACAAAATAAATGAACAAGAAATAGAAACAAAAGTATTGTAAGTACTGATTAACAATTAAATAATTAATAATTAAATGATTATCAAGAGTTTGTTAATTACAAATAGCTTGTAAATTTTTTTCAGTTACTTTGACAATAATAAATTCTTTCATTTTTAGAATTAATAAAGGTAAAAGGTATTTAAAAATTAACGAAAAATCATATCTTTAAAAGTGAAATCTATTTTGTCTTTCGTAAATAAGCGATGCGACTTTGTTTTACTTGAAATATTTTCAATAAGTTGAAAAAAACCTTTGTTTATCCTTGCGTTTAAAATAATTTTATTGAATGTTTGAAATCTTTCATAAAGTGATTTTCTTTGTAAACTTTGCTAAGTGAAATCGAAGATTCGACCACCGTTGCGAAACTCAAATAGAAGTTAATTTTTAAAACCTCTAGCGAACTCAGCGTTTAAAAAAAATATGAGGAAAGAAAAGGAATATTTATAAGAATTTTAACCTTAAAACTACAATCTAAATTCTAAAACCTAATATAGATGAATCGAAAAAAAATCTTTTTTATATTTTTATTAATCGCAGCTATTGCAGTATATTTTCTGCTTTTTCATAAAGATAAAACACTGAAATTTATCCCAAAAAATGGAGATTCAGTAGTTTTAATAGATGTTAAAAATTTTTCGAGACAATATATTTATAGTTATGCAACACATCCTTCAAAATGGTTTGATAGCGAAAAAAAAGAAGGAAACACAGGTTCTTTATTAAAATCTGGGTTGAAAATCCCTGATTTTGTACAGGTTTTTCATATAAAAGATTCTAAATTTTCAAATTGGTACAGCGTTTTTGAATTGAAAGATTCTCAAAAATTCTCTATTTATTTAAAGAATCAAAAATTCATTAATAAAGAACAAAACACGTTTCAAAAAGATCAAATTTTCATCAAAATTGAAGGAGAATATTGTATTGTTGGAACTTCAAATCTTGCTTTTAAACAAATTGGCAAAGAATTATTTGAGCCAAATTATAAAAGTGATTTTAATGCAAATCAGTTTATAAATTCTTCTATTGGGAGTTTTTCTTTAATTAATAATGATAAATTCACCAATTTTTCTATTGAATTAAATGATGAAGCTATTGAAATAAAAAACACGGGAAATTCTGCAATTTTTTCTCCTATTATTAATGAAATTCAGAAAAACAATCCGTTTTTAGAAGTAGAATTAGATGAGAAAAATGTGAAAAAAGCAGCTTCTTTTTATAATAAAAGCATTGCAGATTCTTCGGAGATTAGTTATTTAAAAGCTTCCGCAAATATTCAACAAGTGAATGATACGATTATCAGTTACGAATATGATGATAATTTTAATGAAATAGAAAAACTGGCGGTTCAAAAAATAATTCAACCCAATTATTCGGTTGCATTTCAAAGTGCAAATCCAGATAAAACATGGGATTTCTTTCAAAATCAAAAATGGATTAATGCACAAAATCAGTTTACTATAATTCCGTTTCAACCCAATATTATTAGTAAAAACGCTGTCGGAATAACAGTAGAATCTACTAAAAAACCTTTAAAACTATCGAAAAACATTAAAGAAAATTATATTTTTATTAAAAATAATCCTTTAATATTGCAATCTTTCAGCACGTTTACGGAGAAAGAAAAAAAGATGTTTTCTACAATAGATTATCTTTTTTATGGAAACAAATCTCAAGATTATTACCTGAAATTAAAACTTAAAAAAGGTGATTTACCTTTGATTTTGAGATGATGGAAAATCGCAAATAAACCTTTCATTTTCGCAAAAATTTATCGATAAATAAAATAAACTTTCAAATAATATTTGAATGTATTAAATTATTTGTAACTTGGTCTTGTCTAAAATTATTTTAATCTTTAAATACAAAATATTATGAAAAAACTTTTATTCCCTGCGATTTTGGCGTTTATAAGCGTTCAAACCAATGCTCAAGAAATTTTCGCAATTACAGGAAAGCAAACTCCACAAATTATTTTTAATGATTTGAGAGCTATAAATAGCAATGGAACTTCTGGTGAAATATTATTTTCAGAAAATGCTGCTTCCAATGTATTTTCTCAAAGCTTACAAACCAATATTACAGAATCTAAATCTACCATTCATAATGCTCAAACTCCTTCTATGGCAGCTTTAGCGTTTGATGTAAATTCAAATTCTATGTTGTTTGTTCCTATGTTTTCTTCTAATATTTATGTAATGAATAATCGCACAAAACAGATCACTTTAGTAGAAAACCAAGCCATAAAAAGTGTTGCATGTAATGTAGAATCTCATATTACGAGAATGGCGGCTACAAAAGACGGAACTGTGTATGCAATGAGCAATTCTGGTTCTCAATTGATAAAAATTTCTAATGAAAATGGCAGATATTCTGTTCAAGATTTAGGAGCTGTGAAAGATAAATTGCCAAATTCTGAAATGAGTATTTCCAAAATGTTGACTGGTTTTGGTGGAGATATGGTTGCAGATGCACAAAATAATTTATATGTTTTCTCTGCTTTCAATAATGTTTTTAAAGTAAATGTTGAAGATCTTTCTGCAGAATTTGTAGGTACAATTACAGGACTTCCTGAGAAATACAACATCAATGGAACGGCTGTAAATGCAACAGGAAATGTGGTTGTAGGAAATGCAAGAGGAGAAGGTTTGTACGAAGTAAATATGAAATCTTTAGAAGCAAAACCAATTTCTGGTGGTTTCAATTTACCTATTTATGATCTTGCAAGTTCTTATTTCTTGAATGATACAGCTGCAGCAAATGAAAATACATTGTTTACGGGCATTTCTATTTATCCTACAAAAATCAATCAACAAAACTTCAATGTAAAAATTGATAACGAAGCTGTGAAAGGAAATTTGACAGTAGAAATGATAGATTACATGGGAAATAAAGTGGCAAAACAAAACATCAATGTAATTAGAAATCATTCAGAATTTAAAATAGATTTTAAGAAAATGAATGCAGGAGTATATGTTGTAAATATCAACGATGCTTCTGGAAAAGTAGTTTTCAATACTAAAGTTTTGGTAGAGAAATAAATTTATTTTTAATGAAATAGTATAATACCTTTTTGATAATTCAGAAAGGTATTTTTTATGAATACAATTGAAATTTGTTATACATATTTTAAATTCTCATCAATTGGCAGGTCAAATGCACTAAAAAAATGTAGCACACAGATTTCACAGATTTCACAGATTTTCTAAAAATTCTAATAATTTTTCTGCCTGAACTACTGTTTTTAGTTGATTATCACAGCATTTAAAATGTAAAAAGCACATTTATCAGTGTAAATCTGTGAAATCTGTGGGTAAATAGACCTTAATAATTTTAATGTGTTTGACCTCATCAAATGGTTTTTAGTTAGTTTTTTGCTTCAAAATTCAGTAAATTGCATATTATTAAATTCTAGTATTATGAAACTAACTTTCAACATCAATTTTCGCACAAAAGTAGGAGAGAAGCTACAAATTTTAATAAAAGGAGAAGGTTACGAAGATAAAGTTCACGCCATGAATTATGCAGAAAATGGAGCGTGGAAAGTAGAAGTAGATCATTATTCTAAATCGATTTTGTATTTCTATCAGCTTATAAATGAAGATGATTTTATTTTGAATGAAGAGTTTGTACCTCATGTTTTGCAATTTCCGCATAACATAAAAGAGTTTCAGATATTTGATGTTTGGAATTTAAAAAACTTCCCAGAAAATTATTTGAACAATAAGATTTTACTTAATAAATCTACCCATTTCAAGGCAGAAAAAGTTTCATTATTAAAAAAACACACGCATCTTTTCCGAATAGAAGCACCACTTTATAATCCAAATTGGAAACTCGTTCTTCTCGGAAGTGTAGAAGCTTTGGGAAATTGGCAATATTTGAAAACTGTGGTTATGCAACAAACTTCTTTAGGAATTTGGGAAGCTCCAGTTGTGATAAAAGAAAACGAATTTATACAATATAAATATGGGATTTTAGATAGTGTTTCTGGCGAAGTTTTCGATGTAGAATATGGTAATAATAGATTTGCACTTCCGAATAAAGATGCCAATGAATTGCACATAAAAGCAGATCATTATTTTAGATATAAATCTTTTGAAATGTACCATGCAGCTGGAGTTGCAGTTCCAGTTTTTTCACTTAGAAGCGAAGAAGGTTTTGGTGTAGGAGAATTTCGAGATTTGAAATCTTTAGCAGATTGGACTTCAAAATCAAACTTAAGTATCATTCAAATTTTACCGATAAATGATACCACTGCAAATTATTCTTGGACGGATTCTTATCCTTATGCAGCTATTTCTGTGTACGCACTCCATCCTCAATATTTATCTTTAGATGCTTTGGATTTCGCAATTCCAAAAAAAATAATGAAGAATTTTGATAAAGAAAAACATTTTTTAAATGAATTAAATGCAATAGATTACGAAAAAATGATTGCCGGAAAATGGAATTACATCAATGCTATTTTCGCAGAAAATGAAACAAGAATTTTGGCAGATTCTGGCTTTAAAAAATTCATTAAAGAAAATGAAACTTGGCTTTTGCCATATTCTGCTTTTTGTGTGCAAAGAGATTTGTATAAAACGCCCGATTTCTCATCTTGGAAAACCCATAAAAAATATATTGCTGGAAAAATCACTCCCTATTTCAGTCCAAAATCTAAGAATTTCAAAAAAGCAATGCTTCATGCATGGGTTCAGTTTCAGCTTCATTTGCAATTGAAAGATGCAGTAGATTATCTCCATCAATTAGGAATTTCTTTGAAGGGAGATTTGCCAATTGGCATTTACAAACATTCTGTGGAAGCTTGGGCAGAACCAGAACTTTTCGGTATGGATTATCAAACTGGAGCTCCACCAGATCAGTTTTCGGAATTGGGACAGAATTGGGAATTTCCAACTTATAATTGGAATGCCATGAAAGAAAATGGATTTCTTTGGTGGAAAAATAGATTTTCGGCGTTAGAAAATTATTTTGATGCGATGAGAATAGATCATATTCTCGGGTTTTTCAGGATTTGGAAAATGCCAATTTCTGCTACACAAGGTATTTTAGGATATTTTGATCCTGCAATTCCTGTAACTTTAGAAGAATTAGAAAGCAATTCAATCGATTTTAGTTTAGAAAGATATTGCGAACCATTCATTAATGATCAAATTTTGTGGGATTATTTTGGAGATGAGAAAAATACTATTCATTTAGAATTTATGAATGATCATTTTGATGGACATTATTCATTTAAAAAAGAACTGAATACACAAAGAAAATTGAAAGATTATTTCAAAACAAATCCGCATGTTTGGGCAGAAGAAAAACTGATTTCACTATGTGCAAATGTCTTGTTTTTAGTTGAAGAAAAAGATGGAAATACAGTTTATCATCCAAGATTCAACCTTATAAAAACAGATTCTTACAAATGTTTACCAGACAACGAAAAAGAAGCTTTGTATGGTATTTATATAGATTATTTCTACAAAAGACAAGATGAAATGTGGTATAAAAGCGGAATGGAAAAATTACCAGAAATTCTAAATTCTACCAATATGCTCATTTGTGCAGAAGATCTTGGTTTGGTTCCAAATTGCGTTCCACAAGTGATGGATAGATTGGGAATTACAGCTTTGAAAATACAAAGAATGCCTTCGGAAAACATTTCTTATTCTGATCCGAAAAATACCAGCTATCTAAATGTTGTTACCACTTCTTCTCATGACAGTTCTACTCTTAGACAATGGTGGAAAGAAGATAGAACGCTTACACAAAACTATTTCGCAGAACAATTGCAACAAATGGGAACCGCACCAGCAGAAATGGAACCAGGAATTGCAGAATTAATCATAAAACAACATCTTTATAATGATGCGATGCTTGCAATATTTCCTATTCAAGATTTTTTAGCAACAGATTTCGAGCTTAGAAATACCAATTTGGACGAAGAAAGAATAAATATTCCAGCAAATTTTCCACATTATTGGAAATATAGAATGCACATTTCTTTAGATACTTTAAATAATTCTGAAAAATTTAATGATAAAATTGCAACTTGGATTACTAATTCTGATAGAGTTTAAATAATTGGTAATCAAGTTTTTATAAATTATTTTAAGGAAGTTATCTCAATAGATTTAACTTCCTTTTCTTTTTGTAATCCAAAATACGGAAACTATGCAGAATTTACTTTATTAATAAATAATTTGCAATTGTTTTGAATTTTTGGCATAGTTTTTTTATAGTATTTAAAGAATTTAATATAATTTAAAAATTTACAAAATGAAAAATATTCTACTTGGTTTAGCCGTTTGCTTTGCGACAGCTCTTTCCGCACAAAATCAATCTTATGATGGATGGGGAAACAACAACAATAATTATAGCAACAACAATTATAGCAATAATAGCAATGATAACAACAATAATTATTTTCCAGACGATTATTACTACGATTATCCTACAGATTATTATGATGATAATTATTATCAAGGATTTTATGGAGATTATCAACAAAGTTTACAAATGGTAGACTGGAATAGATTCTTTATAGAATACAGACTTTCTAGAAATCAAATTAGCATGATTTTAGATTTGAATAATCAATTTAATTCTTACAACGTTTGGAATTCTTATTACAGAACCAATCCACAAAGATGGTACTATGATAGATATTATGCACTAGAAAGAATTTTAGGCAATAGTATTTATATGGTATTTCAAAATAGATATTTCAATGGATACAGTCCTGTAGTTTATTATAACAATAGATTTACAAATTATTATCGACATAATTTTTATGTAAGACCAAGATATGCAAATGTAAATATCAACTTTTATAAAGTGAATAGACAACAATATCACAAATCTGTAGGAAATAAATATGGCTGGAATCAACCAAGAAACAACAGCAATGGTTTCAAAGAAGACAACAGAAAAGGAAACTATAGAAATGATAACTACAACAGAAATGCTGTAGCAAACAATGGAAACAGAAATTCTACTATAGAAAATAGAGGATTCTCCACAGATTCTAATACTAATACGAGAAATTCAGACATTAGAAGTTCATCACCTTCATATAATAATCAATCTTCTCAAATGCCGAGAACTAGAGATGTTAGATCTGAAGAACCAACTAGAGAAGTAAGATCTATAGAACCTACAAGAGAAGTACGATCTATGCAACCAACTAGAGAAGTGAGATCTGCAAGTGAACCAACTAGAAATTCTAGCTATTCTAACAGAAGTAATTCTACAAGAACCGAACAAAGTTCTGCAACTAGATCTTCTGGAAGCCAGCAAAGAAGCTCATCTTCAGGAACAAGAGGTTCCAGATAAGCTAGAAAACTAGACTATATATATCTTTATTAAAAACCGTTTTTCGAAAGAAAAGCGGTTTTTTTTAGAAAATCTGTCATTACGAAGTACGAAGCAAACTTTTGGTTGGTTTGCAGAAGTCTATTAAAAAAGCATATCCGTAAATAGTAATAAATTAAAAATCTCAGTGAACTTTGTTAAATAAAATGCCTTCATAAATTTTTAACAAAATTTTAATACAAAAAACATTTAACTTTCAATTTAACTTGCAATCCAAAGGACTGAAAATAACAACCAATTAAAATTTTATACAATGAAAAAATTAGTATTATCATTAGCATTTTTAAGCGTAGCATCTTTCGCAACTGCACAACAAAACCAACAAAGAAAACCAAAAACTGAAGCTGAAAAAGCAGAAATGCAAGCGAAAAGAGCTGAAAAGCAAAACGAACATTTCGCTAAAATGAAAGCAGACCTGAATCTTTCTGATGCTCAAGTTGCAAAAATAAAAGCAAACCAAGCTGAAATGGGCGATTTCAGAAAAGGTGAAATGAAAAAAAATAAGGAGATGAGAAAAGAATCTTCTGCAAAAATGAAAGAGAAAAGACAAATGATGGATAACGATATGAAAACCATATTAACTCCAGATCAATACAAGCAATGGGAAGCTCAAAAAGCGGAGAGAAAAAATAAAATGAAAGACAATAAAAATAAGCGTTCTCAAAAAAAAGGAAAAGGAATGAAAGGTCAGAATTCTAATAAATAATTAATATTACTAAAAGCAGATTATGATAATCTGCTTTTTTTTGTCTAAAATTAGCCGTAACTTTCCGTAAATATTTATATTATGATTTCCGAAAAAATAGCTGCTCTCATCAATAAA
>CAXYUO010000058.1:0-12776 GCA_964292185.1 uncultured Frigoriflavimonas sp. | reverse complement strand
AGAAATGCCATATAAAGAAATAAACCTTACCACAGAATTTCATAATGAACCTTATTTTGATGATATTACAAAAAAGGATTCGCCATTTTATTTGAATAAAGAAATTCCAAAATTTGATGGAAAAGTTTATGTTATTACAAGTCCCACTACGTTCAGTGCTGCGCAAATGTTGGCAACTACAATTTCAGACAATCATTTAGCAAAAATTATAGGAAGACCAAGTGGAAATAAACCAACTTCGCAAACAGGTGCATCTGGTTTTAAATTGCCAAATACAAAAAAAATTATTTCTTTATCATATGTATTTATGGAAAGACCAGATACAAGCAAAAATAATGAAATTACGTTAAAACCGGACATAAAGGTTTACAGAACTTTTGATGAATTGATGAAAGGTGAAAATAAGATAATAGATTATATAATTGATGATACAAATAAATGACAAATAGCAACTACCTTCTTGAAAATTAAATTTAAAAACTATGCACAAAATAAATCTGCTTTACCTTCTTCTCTTTTCTCAAATCTGCTTCTCCCAATTCACAGATTTCAATATTACCAAAGAAATCCATGCGAAAAATAAAGGTGTTGTAGTTTCTGCACATCCTTTGGCGAGCGAAGTGGGTGCAAAAATTTTGAAAAATGGTGGAAATGCTTTTGATGCAATGGTTGCTACACAATTTGCTTTAGCCGTTGTATATCCACAAGCTGGAAATTTGGGTGGTGGTGGTTTTTTGGTGGCTACAAAAAGTGATGGAAGTAATTTCACGTTAGATTACCGAGAAAAAGCTCCAGAGAAAGCACATCGAGATTTATATTTGGATAAAAATGGAAATGCGAATACAGATCTTTCACAAGAAGGTAGATTGGCTGTTGGAGTTCCGGGTTCTGTTGCTGGGTTTTTTGAAACTGCAAAACATGGAAAGCTTTCGATGGAAAAACTCATTCAACCAGCGATAGATTTGGCGGAACAAGGTTTTGCAATTACGGAAAGAGAAGCGAGTTTATTAAATTCTCATCAGCAAATGTTTAAAAATAATAATAAAAACTCTACAGCTTTAGTTAAAAATACGGCATGGAAAAGTGGTGATTTATTAATTCAAAAAGAATTGGCAGCAACTTTAAAAAGAATTCAAAAAAATGGTGAAAAAGGCTTTTACGAAGGCGAAACTGCACAATTAATAGTTGCAGAAATGAAAAATGGTAACGGAATTATCACGCTTCAAGATTTGAAAAATTATAAAGTAGTTTCTAGAAAACCCATTCAATTTTCTTACAAAGGTTTTGAAATAATATCAATGCCAATGCCTTCAAGCGGAGGAATTCTTCTTGCTCAAATGCTAAAAATGTCTGCTTTTGAAAATTTAGAAAACTATCAACATAATTCTACAGAAGCTGTGCAAATAATGGTGGAAGCAGAAAGAAGAGCTTTTGCAGACCGAGCAGAATACATGGGCGATCCAGATTTTATTACTGATAAAACCGATATGCTGATTTCTGACCAATATTTAAAAAAACGTTGGGAAAATTTCAGTTTTAAAGGCGCTACTTTAAGTTCTGCAGTTGGAAAAATCACTACTCTACCAAAAGAATCTACAGAAACTACGCACATTTCAATTTTGGATAAAGAAGGAAATGCCGTTTCTGTAACGACAACATTAAATGGATTGTATGGAAGCAAAGTAGTCGTTTCTGGAGCTGGATTTTTATTGAATAACGAAATGGATGATTTCTCCGTAAAACCCGGAGTTCCCAATATGTATGGAGCAATTGGTGGCGAAGCAAACGCAATTCAACCCGGAAAAAGAATGCTTTCTTCTATGACGCCAACTATAGTTTTGAAAAATGGAAAACCCTTTATGGTTGTAGGAACTCCTGGTGGAACTACAATTCCGACATCAGTTTTTCAATCGATTGTGAATGTTATCGATTTTAAATTGAATGCAAATATGGCGGTGAATGCTCCAAAATTTCACCATCAATGGTTGCCAGAAAGCGTTTCTGTAGAAAGAGGATTTCCAGAAACAACGGTGAAAAATTTAGAAAAATTAAATTACAAAATTGAAAGATTAAACCAAATTGGTAGAACAGAAATGATTCTCGTTCAAGAAGATGGCAGTATTTTTGCAATAGCAGATGGTCGCGGAGATGATTCTGTAGCTGTTAAATAATTTTATTAAAATATGATAGAAATAGATTTCAAAGAACAGGTAAAAGAAAAAATTTTATCTTACAAACCAGATTTTAATTTAGAAATTCTTGATTTAGGATTAGAAAAATTTAAATTAAAAGAATTTAAAGCTGGAGATTTTATTTTAAAAGAAGGAGAAAAGTTTAAAACTATTTTTATTGTAGAAAAATCAATTATAAGATCTTATTTTCTGGGTGAAGATGGCGAAGAAAAAACCATGTGGATTTCTCCAAGATTAACTTTTCTTACTGAATACGAAAGTTATAGTACAGAAAAAATGAATAGATGTAATATTCGACTTTATGAAGATTCTAGCGTTTATATGATAGATAGAGAAGATTTAACAAATTTATATGCAAACTATCATGAATGGGCTTTAGTTGGAATTTTAATTATAGAAGAGCATTTTATAAATCTTTTAAAAACTACAAATACAATTCGATTTAATGACGCTTGTAAAAATTATGATTTAATAGAAAGCTTTTTCTCTCAGTATTTAGAAATTGTACCCTTAAAACATCTTGCTTCTTGGCTAAACATTTCCGCTGTACATTTATCAAGAATTAGGGCAAATAGAAGTAAAAATGTTAAAATATAAACAAATGTTAAGTAGAATTGATAATGCAAACAATACATTTGCAATGATTCTTGAAACACTTGATGAAAAAAAATAGAGTTCGCTCATATTTTTCTTGCCTTTGTTGTATTTAGTAAATTCTTTTAATCAATTAATTTTCTAAATCAAAATACAACAAAGGGAGCAAGTTTTTTTACTCTATTTCCCTGCTAGTTTTTTCAACATTCCATTAAAGATAAAGCCGTGAAAAGGCAAAACAGAATACCAATACAATCTTCCCGATAATCCAAGTGGACGAAAAGTTGCTTCTTGATGCAAAATGCCGTCTTTGATTTTGAATTCTAACCACGCTTCACCCGGAAGTTTCATTTCTGCAAAAAGTAAAAGCCGTTTTTCTTCTTTGTTGGCATAAAGTACGCGCCAAAAATCTACAGAATCACCTGCTTCTAAAAAATTAGTGTTTTTTCGACCTCTTCTTAAGCCAACTCCACCAAAAAGTTTGTCTAAAAAACCACGAATTTTCCAGAGAAAATCTGCATAATACCATCCAGTTGTACCACCAATACTGAAAACTCTTTCTAGAGTTTCCTCCTCATTTTCTACTTTCAATTTCCGAAAATCTTTAAAACAACCTTCATCCGGAACTTCCAAATATTGCCAAACATGTCTATCGTGAAATTGATTGGTAAAAGAATCAAACCAACTCGACAATACATCATTTTGTTTGATTTTATCAAAAGCCATTCTGATCGCCTCTTGGTAAGAAAAAAGTTGAATATTGAGGTCTTCTGCTAAATTATTTTTGTTCGCAACCACATCAATTTTCATACTATCCACCAAGTTTATGGCGAGAAAATAACTCGTAGAAGTCACAAAATATAACCAATAAGAAGACAATCTTGGTGTCATAATCGGAACTATTAAAATAGTTCGTTTCAACCCACGAATTTCTGCATATTGCAAAAGCATTTGTTTGTAGGTTACCACATCGGTTCCTGCAATATCGTAATTTTGATTGTAGGTAAATTCTTTTCCTAAAACACCTACCAAAAACTGTATTACATTGCGAATTGCAATCGGCTGACATTTCGTTTTCAACCAAATTGGAGTGACCATAATTGGTAATTTTTCTACCAAATCTCTAATAATTTCGAAAGAAGCACTTCCAGAACCTACAATTATTCCTGCTCGTAAACTTGTTAAAGAATATGTTGAACTTTTTAGGGCTTTTTCAACATTTTTACGAGATTGAAGATGTTTTGATAGTACTTTTTCATTGATAATTCCCGTTAGAAAAATCACTTGTTTTACTTTTGTTTTTTCTAAAGCATGTTTGAAATTTTCTGCAGAAATTTTTTCCTTTTCTTCAAAATCTCCTTCACTAGAAGACATAGAATGAATTAAATAATAAGCAAAATCTATATCGGAAGGAATATTGGAAAGTGTATTTTCATCTAAAAAATCATTTTCAATAACTTCTATTTTATCTAAATTATCTTTAAAAAAATGAAGACCAAATCTGTTTTTATCTCTTACCGAACATACGATTTCATGCCCTTCTTCCATTAATTGGATAAGCAATCTTTTGCCAATATAGCCGGTTACTCCAGTAAGAAATATTTTCATGATGAGAAGGTTTTTTCTAAAATTACGAAACGGTTTTCAAAGATTGTTTTCACCTTGTTGGTTACCAATTTTCCTGCGAAAAAATCCCCTAAAAAACCAAAAGGTAATTTGAAATTGACGATGTCGGTCATTTTAATTTTATCATTTCCTAATTCTTCAAAATGATGTTCGTGGTGCCACATTGCATAAGGTCCGAAACGTTGCTCATCTACAAAAAATTTCCGATCTTCTAAATGCGTTATTTCGGTAATCCAATTAGAATTTATTCCTGATAAAATACCGATTTCATACGTAATAATTTGCCCTTTATAGGTTTTCGGAGGTGGATTATTGGTGATTTTAAATTTCATTTCCGCCGGTGTAATTTTATCTAAATTATTAGGAACGGTGAAAAAATCCCAAGCTTTATCAAGAGAAATGGGCAATATCTGTTCTGATATTAAAGTGTAAATTCCAGATTGTTTGGTAAATTTAATTTTCATAATTAGATCGGAAATGTTTTTTGGTTTTTAAAAATTCAAACAAAAGCGTGATTGAATAAAGTAGGGCAAAACAATAGAAACTATCTTCCAAAGGCATTGTTCCCACTCTAATTCCTATAATTTCTGAGCTGTTGTAAAATACAACTGGATTTTCTGAAAAAGCACCCGTCAAAGCATTATTAACAAAGAAAAATGGAATATAAATGATGATAAAACTCAAATAAAATCTTTGTGCATATTTCCATTGATAGATTATTTGCAAGAGCATTAAAATCGTGAAAATCCCTATACATATAAAGGTGTACATTTTATCATAATGATAAACGGATAGTGCAAATCCAATTACAAATAAAAGATAAGTTATATATTTTGTTGTAATTTTATTAAGGATGAATTTTGGTAAAAAATGCTTTAAAGAATAATGTATAAAAACGCTTGAATAAGGTATTAACAGAAAAAATAGCCATTCTTCTATCGGTAATTTAAAGATTCTAAAACCTATTAAATATTGATCATTAAAACCCCAAACATTTTGATAAGCAAAATAAATATCCCACAAAATAAAGAAAATTCCTACCAAAATAATAGCCGAAAAATAAGCTTTCCAATGTTGAATAAAGTTCATTCTTTTTTTCTCAAAACTGAAAAGAAATGGGATTATAAAACTGAAAACATCCAGAAATAAATAGTAATACGATTGCAAAATTTATTTTTTTTGAGTTGATAATCGTGCTTCTCTGAAATAATGAAAAGGAACGAAAAGCATCCCGAAACATTCTCCATCTTCTTTCCCAAGATGCTTATGATGCATTTTGTGTGCTTTTCTTAAACCTCGAAAATACCAATTGTTGGTTTTGTCAAACCATTTGAAACGGCGATGTATAAGTACATCATGAACCAGAAAATAGCAAATACCGTAGATTAAAATTCCTAAACCTATGAAAAAAAGCCAATTGATTTCTCCACGAGTTCCGAAGTAAAAAAGCAAAATACTTGGGATTGCGAATACCACAAAAAAAGCATCATTTTTTTCAAAAACATGCGGATATCCTGGTTGATGATGATCTTCGTGTAAATACCAACCTAAACCGTGCATCACAAATTTGTGCGTAAGCCAAGTTACACCTTCCATTGCTACTACAACGATTAAAGTAAGGGCGAAATATCCTATAATTTCCATATTATAATTTTAAATACTCTTTAATGAATTTTTTTAAATCTTGATCGTTTGTATTTTTATAGTTGAGTTTCAAAAAATTTCGATCTTCTTCTATTTTTTGATGATACCCTAAAATTTTGGGCACTTTTTCTTGGGTAATTAAACGCATTAATTTTAATTCCAAATTATTAGGATCCGTGTTAATAGCACCTTCCAAAAGTTTTTTTCCTTCCTTAAAATAAGACATTTTTTTCAAAGGGTTGAAGGTATGTTTAGCCATAAAAAAATTTCCAACAGCCATAAAACCAGCATAAATAGGAGCTTTGGTTTTATTGTATGCCGTATTAGATTTTTCTATTAATAGCTCTGTTTTACTTTTAGAATTTTCACCACTTCCCATTAAAGCTCTATATTCTTGTACATTTTGAGAAAGCATAAAATTGGAAATTAGTAAAATTAGTAAAGCACCAAATTTTTTAATCATAATAAATTTAAATTTTTGTTGATTATCATTTCGCCGAAAAGATACATTTTTCTTGCGTTAGAAACTCGAATTCTTTTCTTTAAAAGCATTTCTGCTTTTGTGTTTCTTATTTTTTTAAATAAATTAAAATAATATTTATACGCCATAAAAACCGCTAATTTACAAGAAATTGGCAATAGTTTAATCCCAATTTTCGCATGTGCAAAATCTTTGGCAATGTCTTTTTCAATTTTCAATTTATCTTCCTTAGAGAAATTTCTAAAATCTACACCAGGAAAATAAGTGCGATTCAAATCTATAAAATCTGCATTGATGTCTCGTAGAAAATTAATTTTTTGAAATGCTGCTCCCAAACTTTGTGCATAAGGTTTTAGTTTTTCATATTCGTCTAAGTCACCATTTACAAAGACTTTCAAACACATTAAGCCAACAACTTCTGCCGATCCGTAAATATATTCATTGTATTTTTCGTCATTCAAATATTTAATTTCTCCCAAATCCATTTTCATGGAAGTAAGAAAGGCATCAACTAAATGTTGCGGAATTTTCTTTTCTCTTTGTGTTTTGCAAAATGAATGCAAAATCGGATTTAATGAGATTCCATTTTCTTTAGCTGATTGATAATTTCTTTCAAAATCTGCCATTAAATTCACTTTATCATAATCGTGAAAAGTATCTACAATTTCATCTGCCAAACGTACAAATCCGTAAATATTATAAATATGTTGACGGATTTCTGGCTTAAAAAGTGATGATGCTTTGTAAAAAGAAGTGCTGTATTTTTGAGTCACCATTTTTGAAGACTCGCCGCAAAAAGAGTGAAATATTTCTAAATTATTCATATGTAGATATTTAGTTTTTTAAGATCATATGTTATCGCCCAATTTTTTTCAATAATTGCTTACCAAATAGTACTTGGCGATTTCATAAGAATATTTTGTTTTTATTTTTAATGATATAATCGGTAACCACTTTTCCCGAAATTAAAGCAGGTGGAACTCCTGGTCCTGGAACGGTTAATTGTCCAGTATAATAGAGATTTTTAATCTTTTTATTATTGATACTTGGTCTTAAAATGGAGGTTTGCATTAGTGTATTTGCCAATCCATAGGCATTTCCACGGCAAGAATTGTAACGATCTTTAAAATCCTGCACTCCAAAACTTTTTTTAAAGAGAACAGATTTTCGCAAATCCATTCCAGTGTTTTTTTGAATCCTATCCATTATTAATTCAAAATAATGATCGTGAATTTCCTGATTTTCTTCTAAATCTACCGCAACTGGAATTAAGAAAAAACCGACTTCTTTTCCTTCTGGACATAAATCTAAATCTGTTTTTGAAGAAAAATTAGCATAGAACAAAGGTTTCTTCGGCAATTTTGGTTCATCATAAATTTCTACCGCATGTTGAATAAAATCGGTATCAAAAAACAAATTATGATGTTGCAACTCTGGAACTTTTTTATCAAAAGCAACATAATATAGAAAGGAAGAAGGTGCGAAAACTCTTTTTTTCCAATATTCTTCGTTGTAATTTTTTTCTTCTGGTTTCAAAAGTTTTTCGGTGTGCGCATAATCGGCTCCGGAAATAACCAAATCAGCATCGAAAAAACCAGTTTTTGTGATCACTCTTTTTGCTTCCTTATTTTCAGTTTCAATCTCCGTAACTTCTTGATTGGTATGAAACTGAACGCCTAATTCTCTGGCTAATTTCACCATTCCCAATGCAACAGCATTAAAACCACCTTTCGGATACCAAGTTCCTAAACCGAAATCGGCATGATTCATAAAATTATAAAAAGCAGGTGTATTTTGTGGTTTTGCTCCTAAAAAGAGGACCGGAAATTCTAAAATACTTTGAAGTTTGGGGTTTTTAATATTCTTACGAACCGTTTGAGAAATATTTTGTACAAACAAATTTAAACGGGTTGCAGTTTCTAAACTTACCAATTCTAAAAGAGATTTTCCCGGATTATAAACCAAATCTTTCATCGCAATTTCATAATTCTTACGAGAATCTTCCATGAATTTTCGAAGATGTTTTCCACTTCCAGGTTCTACTTGTTCAAATTTTGCGATAATTTTTTCGGGTTCATCAGAAATATCAATAAAATCATTTTCACCAAAATAAACTCTGTAGCCAGGAGATAATTTCTTCAATTCATAATAATCAGAAACTTTCTTATCAAAGTCTGCGAAAAATCTTTCAAAAATATCGGGCATCCAATACCAACTTGGTCCCATGTCAAATTTGAAATCATCAATTTCTAAAAGAGAAGCACGACCTCCTAACTGTTCGTTTTTTTCTAAAACTTCCACAGAATAGCCAGCTTTAGCCATATAACAAGCAGAAGCTATTGCTGAAAATCCTGATCCAATAATGATAACTTTCTTCATTTTTAAATTATTGGTACAAATATATACTTTTATTTTGAAATTAGAAAATAATTTTACTAAATTTGCGCTATAATTAATACTAAGCTATGAAAAATACAGAAATTTCAAATGAAAAAATCTTAGATCTTTATTCTAAGTATGTATTAAGAAATAATATTAAACCTCTTAATGTATTTACATTTTGTGACGATCACGAAATTTCCGAAACGGATTTTTATTCGTTCTATACCAACTTTGATCAATTAGAATCAGATTATCTGAAATATTTTATGAAGGAAAGTATACAACTTATTGAAAAAGAAGAAAATTATTTTCATACAGATGCGAAAACCAAATTACTTTCATTCCACTATACTTTCTTTGAACAATTAACGATGAATAGAAGTTTGGTTATTTATTTAATCGGTTCTGATAAAAATAATTTAGAAAATCTAAAAAAATTATGGTCTTTGAAAAAAGAGTTTCAACAATTCATCAAGTCAATAGCTATTTCTGAGCCATTGATGGAAAATTCAAACGAACGAATGGAAAAAATGGAACGATTAAAAAATAAAGGAATAGAAGAATTATATTGGGGACATTTTATGACTACCCTTAAATTTTGGATTGAAGATGAAAGTCCAAATTTTGAAAAAACCGACATTTTTATCGAAAAATCAATTGATACCAGTTTTGAATTTTTTGAAATAAAACCTTTAAAAAAACTAATTGATTTAGGGAAATTTATATTTAATGAAAAAATAAAAAGTAATTAATGAAAACATTAGATAAAATACCCACAAGTAAAATAGAAAGAGCCAGTAAATTAATTTCAACAGGAGCAAAAGTTGGGGTAAATTACTTAAAATACTACGGTGAAAAAATTACTAAAACAGAAGTAGAAGCAAAGGAAAATCTTAATAAAAATAATGCAACAGACATCTATGATGGTCTGAAAGAGATGAAAGGAAGCGCTTTGAAAGTTGCCCAAATGTTGAGCATGGAAAAAAATATTTTGCCTGCAGCTTATGTTGAAAAATTTTCTTTGTCGCAGTTTCAAGTTCCGCCACTTTCTGCACCGTTGGTTGCGAAAATATTTAAAAACTATTTTGGAAAAAAACCAAATGAATTGTTTGATCATTTTGAGCCAAATTCTACAAATGCTGCAAGTATTGGGCAAGTTCATAAAGCAATAAAAGATGGAAAAGAATTAGCGGTAAAAATTCAATATCCTGGAGTTTCAGATTCTATATCTTCAGATTTAGCGATGGTAAAGCCAATTGCAATGAAGATGTTTAACATTAAAGGAAAAAATTCTGACCAATATTTCAAAGAAGTGGAAGATAAATTGCTTGAAGAAACCGATTATGTTTTGGAAATCAATCAAAGTTTAGCAATAAGAAAAAGTTGTGAAAATTTGCCCAACTTGGCTTTCCCAAATTATTTCCCAGAATATTCTAATGATAGAATTATCACCATGGATTGGATGCACGGAAAGCATCTTTCTACTTTTTGTGCTGAAAATAAGGACCCGAAATTAGCCAACCAGATTGGACAAGCGCTTTGGGATTTTTATATGTTTCAAATTCACAAACTGCGTAAAGTTCATGCTGATCCGCATCCTGGAAATTTCTTGGTTTCTGAAGAAGGAACTCTTATTGCTATAGATTTTGGATGCATGAAATCCATTCCTGAAGATTTCTACACTCCTTATTTTGAGTTGGCAATACGAGAAAATTTAGAAAACAAAGATTTCTTTGATCAAAAATTATTAGAATTAGAAATTATTAGAACCGATGATTCCGAAGAAGAAAAGGCGTCTTTTACAGATATTTTTTATGAATTATTGTATCTATTTACCATTCCTTTTCAAGAAGAAAATTTTGATTTTTCGGATGGTAAATTCTTTGAAGCTATTGCAGATTTAGGTCAGAAATATACCAAAAACACACAAATAAAAGGGAGAAATGCTAATCGTGGTTCGAAACATTTTATCTATATGAACCGAACTTTTTTCGGATTATACAATTTAATGCATGATATAAAATCTGAAAATATTATAATAAATAATTACAAAAATTTTAAATAAAATTGATTTTAAACGCAGCACAAATAGACCGAATTATAGAAATGGCATGGGAAGATAGAACGCCTTTTGAAGCCATTACTTACCAATTTTCATTGGCTGAAAAAGAGATAATTGCTTTGATGAGGAAAGAACTAAAGAGAAGTTCATTCAATTTATGGAGAGCAAGAGTAAATTCTGGTATTAGCAAAAAACATTTATATAAAAGAAGTGCTGATATTAGCAGGTTTAAATGTTCTCGGCAAAGAACAATTTCAGGAAATAAAATAAGTAAAAGATAAAATGCAAATAAAGGATACAATTTTGAGCTTACATTCTAAAGCAATTTTAGAAAAAGAAAAATTATTTCGAACTAAATTGATTAATTCTTTAGCAGGAATTAGACAAGTAACTTTGATTGGCACAAAATCTAAAATTGGACAAGAAAATTTGGCAATTTTTAATTCTTTAATTCATTTAGGGGCAAATCCGCCTTTGTTTGGATTAATTTCCAGACCAAATTCTGTAGAGCGTGATACTTTCGAAAATATACGAGAAACTGGAAGTTATACCTTGAATTTTATAGATGAAAAATGGATGAAAAAAGCCCACCAAACTTCTGCTCGATATTCTAAAAATCAATCTGAATTTAATGCTGTAGGTTTTACTCCTGAATATTTGGGAAATTGTTTTGCACCTTTTGTAAAAGAAGCAGAAATTAAAATAGAAATGAAGTTGCAGCAAGTTTTAGATATAGAAATTAATAAAACAAAAATGATAATTGGCAGCCTAGAAAATTTACACATACCTAAAAATAGATTAGCAGAAGATGGATTGGTAAATCCTGAAAATTTACTATTAAGTGGCGGATTAGATGCGTATTACATCAGCCAATTTATTATGCAATTGCCTTATGCTAAACCATAATATATAATCAATAAATTGAATTGAAAAATATAAAAAAAGCACAACTTGATTCAAAAATTTGTCCCATTTGTGAAAGACCATTTTCTTGGCGAAAAAAATGGGAAAAAGATTGGAATTTTGTAAAATATTGTAGTGAAAAATGTAAAAAAAATAAAAATTTAAAATGAAAAACATACTTATAGTAGGAGCAGGAAAAGGAATTGGACTGAAAACCGCACAACTTTTACCACAAGAAAATCTTTATACCATTCCTCGAAATTCAACTCCTGAATTAGATAATTTAGAAACTCATTTTTTTGAATTAGATGTTTTAAAAGATGATTTGAGTGAACTATCTTTGCCCGAAGAATTACACGGATTGGTTTTTTGTCCGGGTTCTATTAATTTAAAACCTTTTAATCGATTAACTGAAGAAGATTTTCTAAACGATTTTAACCAAAATTTTCTTGGAGCTGTAAAAATAATTCAAAAATGCTTGCCAAATTTAAAAAAATCTGGAAATTCTAGTATTATATTATTTAGTTCAGTAGCTGCAAAAATTGGTATGCCATTTCATACCTCGATTTCAGCAAGTAAAGGAGCAATAGAAGGTTTTGCAAAAAGTTTAGCTGCAGAATTTGTTTCTTCAAATATTCGCGTAAACGTTATTGCGCCATCTTTAACGGATACGTCTTTGGCAAAACAATTACTTTCTACCGATGAGAAAAAATTGGCCGCAGCAAAAAGACATCCTTTGCAAAGAATTGGAAATGCAGAAGATATAGCAGAATTAGCCGTTTTTCTACTTTCGGATAAAAGTACGTGGATTACAGGTCAGGTTTTTGGTGTAGATGGTGGTTTAGGAAATATAAAATTATAAAATATGGAAGTAAATTTAATAATAGAAATT
>CAXYUO010000057.1:0-12860 GCA_964292185.1 uncultured Frigoriflavimonas sp. | reverse complement strand
CTGTACTCCAAAGATATGCTTGGAAACCTGGGCCTGCATCTAATGTAGTTCTGTTTTCAAAACAAATGTATTTATCTTTCAAAACAGTACTGTATTTTGGAGGAGTAACTACTAAAGTAATTTTAGCAATTTTGAAACATCCTCCAGAATTAGAAACTTTCACAAATACTTCTGAACTAGGAGCAGTATAGTTTACAAAGTTCAAAATTTCATTGGTATTATTAATAGCGTCTTGTAAAGAAGGGTAGTATTTCTTGGTAGTACCAAGTGTTGTAGTTACGTTTGCTGTTGTTAAGTCAAATTCAGCTTTTGCAGGAGTAGCTGGTATGAAACATTTTACCAGAGTAGCATCTTGTACAACAGGATAAGTAGGTACAGAGAAGTTTACGGTTACTTGTTCACAATCAATAAATTCTGGAGCGTTACCACAAAAAGCATAAACCAATACATCTGTTCCTATATAACCTGCAGCAGGTGTATAAGTGATAATTCCTGTTACAGCATCTATTGAAGCTGTTCCATGTAGTGGAGCAGTTACGATATGTACTGTTGAATTAAGTATTGTTTGCGTAGAACTAGTAAAAGCAGGGGTAATTGTTACAGGTGCACATGCAACTGCGGTAGTTACTGTATTTTTAAGACAAGTAAATACCTTGTATATTGGTGTTGTAACAGGAGCGCAAGTTCCAGCAGTTATAGAACAAGTGTAGTTTCCACCAACCGTAGGTACAATTATATTTGATGTTGCTCCTGGAATGGCAACACCATTTAAATTCCATTGATAAGTTAGAAAACCAGAATCAACCTCTAAAGTAATTCCAGGAATACAATCACCTATTTGTTTAGAAATTAACGGAATAGTAGAGAATCCTGCAAAATATCCACCGTATCCAGAAGTACTAAATCCACCGTTTATTCCAGCAGTTACTGCTTTATCAGAAACTATAGTTAAGTTTCCTGTTACGCCTTCTATACCATAAGTAACCCAGTTTGTGTTTCCAGATACTGGAAACGGACCATTGGTTGCAACTGGTACAACGCCATTTACTGTAACTACAGCACCAGTTTCTGTTAAAATATTTAATTTGATTATTGTTCCAGATGCGGTTTGACTTCCTCCACCTGTTACTGTAGGCATTTCTGATACTTTACCAATTTCATCTATTTTTCTTGGTAAATAACAATTTAATGGTGGGATGTAATTGAAACCACCAGTTGCACTACTATTATTTACAGATACCAATTGATATAAATAAACATTCTTAGTTGTACTTACAAACATATTGTAATGGTTAGAACCCTGTGAAACATAATTACTTCCAGAAATTCTGTACCATTGCCCAGTGTTTAAAGTTGCAACAGCAGTTCCTGATCCATTTAAAAATACTTGAGTATTATCTTCGGCAGCGATTACTATTGCTCCTTCCAAATCAGCTGATGTAGATCTGGTTCTTACCATAGCAAAAGTATTTCCTAATTTTTCTACAGGAACAGATTGATCCATTATAATATCTGAACCAGAATTAGTTACTAATCCAAAATTACCATTATTATTTCCATTAGTAAGTGTAATAGGTTTGTCAGCTACTATCTTCGTACCAATAAACGACTGTATGTTTGCAGAGTTTGCTCCATTACCAGCAAAAATGAAAGATTGTCCTTTGTTTAATGTAAATGTTGTAGTATTAGTTGCAGGGTTTGCATTTATAAATACAGGAGCAGGTGTATTTGGCCATGTTACGGTTACTGTTGTATTGTCTTCAGTTGCTAAAACAGCTGCTGTAAAATTAAATAGAGTAGAACCTGTATAGATTGAAGGTGTATTTGCTACAAAAAATTCATTACCAATTCCATTTCTACCTTTACTGGTTAAAATTTCAGCATGTGTAGTACTGCTTGCTAATCTTAATGTACAATAGAACGGTTGACTTGCAACGAGATGTAGTCCCAAATTACGAACAGTAAAAGCATCCGAAGCCGTTGAAGTAGCAATGTATTGCTTATCAACTACAAATATTTGTGGACTGCCTTTGCTTACGGTAACTGTTCCAATAGGCAAATTGTTACTATTAATGGTAACTACAAAAGGTGTTACAGAATCTGTAGATAAATATAGAGATCTTCCAGTATTACTATTGGTTTCATAATAAGGTGCAATCCAATGTTCCGTATCTCTTTGTGCAGATAATTCTCCTACAGCAAATAAAAATAGCATTATAGAAAGTAGAAATCTTTTCATAGTTTGACTGTTTTAGTTTAAATATATTATTAGATTTTTTCTGATGCTAAAGATAGTATTTATTTTTAAAAAAATGGGACACCTTTTATTAAATGCATTGAATTTTATCAAATTTTTATTAAAAACACATTTTTGTATCATTATTTTTAGTTAATTAAATGCCTTAACAAGGTTTATTTATTTTTTTGAATTGATTAATTAAATTAATGCTTTAAACGTTTAATCTCTATTTTTAAGTAAAATCCATCCAGTGTAGCTTACTGGTTTTTTGGTATCTGGTTCTATCCATTTTATGATATACCAATAGGTTCCTGTACTTATTGGAGAGCCAAGTTGTTTTCCATCCCAAATGTATTTTTTATCTGCTGCTCGATATATTACAGCTCCATAACGATCATAGATTTCTATAGAAACATTATTTTTCACTCGCAAATCAGAATAATCTAAAACATCATTAATCCCATCACTATTTGGAGTAATCACATTCGTTAATCCTAAAACTAAAAACTCTTCAATTACTGCGTTACAACCGTCTGCAGAAATTACATAGGCTTTATAAACACCTCTTGCTAATGCTACAAACGTATTAGAATCTTGGTAATTAATTCCATCTAAAGAATATTGATAAGGTGCTGTTCCACCAGAAACATTGACAACTGCTGTGCTTCCATTTACTTCAATACTATTAATTTTTACTAAATCCGTTGGAAATACACTTACATTTTGACGATAAACACAACCATTTAATCCTAAATCTACATAATAACTTCCTATTCCTACAGAAATTGTAGGTGTTGTAGCTCCTGTACTCCATTGGTAGCTTGTAAAACCTGGCCCTGCATTCAAAGTTGTATTATCTTCTGCGCAAATAGTTTGATCTACTAAAACATCAGATTTTTTAGAAAATTTCAATGTTAAAACTAATTTAGCAGTATTTGGGCAAGCTGTAGGACTTTCAAAACGAATGTAAAACGTATGAATAGCAGTAATTGTTTGTGAAACATTGATTGCAGCTGTATTATTTTGTGCATCTGCTAAAGTTAAATAAAAGCTTAAAGTTACATTTGGATCTGCAGTAAATAAATTTTTATAATTATTTAAATTCACGGTTTCGTTTCCACTAAGATCGCTATCACAAACATTTGCAGTAGCATTTACCGTTAATAATGGTAAAGCTGGACCTTTCGAGAATGTAATTTGTCCCAATTTTGGCGGACAAGTATTTAAAGTTGGGTTTACTCTTACATAAACTATAGTTGTTGCATTAAAACTCCAGTTATTTGGTAAAAAATTAGCATTTCCTGCAATTGCATCAGCTTGAACAAGATAATATTTAACATCGAAAATACCAGAATTACTTACGATTTGTGGCGTAATATTAGAAAATACAATAGGCACAATTCCATCAAAATTTACATCACAAAATACACCATTAAAATTCGCAGTATTAAGGTTTGGCGAAGGTGTAGTTGTTAATGTTATTTGTGCACTTTTACTACATCCAAAAGATGAAGTTACATTTCCATAAACAGTTCCAGCTGTAGCTACATAATTTGTAGGACTTCCAATAGGAATTGTAAGTGCTGCATCAGAAAAATAAGTGGTAGTAGTTCCTGAATCGGGAGATAAACTTACAGATGTAAGATTATAAGTTCCGTTTCCACTGTCATTTGCACAAGAAGTAATTGTTGCATTATTTACTTGCAATACATCAATATTAATATTTATTCTAAAATATTCAAAATCTGCTGGATTTCCCGTTCCTGCAATGTAATAAACAAAAGTATCCGTTGTATCTACCGTTAATCCTGCGTTTGGAGTATAAGTAATTTGTCCAGAAGTAGGATTCACAGTTGTAGTACCAAAATTAGGAGCTGCTACTACATAAGTATTTGCATGATTAATAGGCTGTGTTGCAGTAGTAAATGCTGGATTTATGATTAAATTTTTACAAGAACCAATATTATAAGTTGTAGTAGTAATTGGTGGACAAAGTGTATAGATATATGGATCTGTAAGTTTAGATTCACAATCTGTTTTTGTAACGAGTACGGTATAACTTCCTGCTCCATATAATTCTGGATTGATGCTATAAGTAGTAGCTCCAGGAATTGCAACACCATTTAGAAACCATTGATAAGCATCATACGTATTATCTACTTGAAGCAAAATTCCGGCGTAGCAATCTCCAGTTTTAGTAATAACAGGTACGGAAGAAAAACCTGCAAAATATCCACCATATCCTACTGCACCACTTCCTGCAGCAATACCCGCAGTTACAGATTTTGTAGAATTTACAGTAATAGTATTCGTTACGTTGGGTACAGAATAAGTTACCCAATTTGCATTTCCAGTTACAGGAAAAGGTCCATCAGAAGCTGAAAGTGCAGCACCATTCAAGGTTACTGTTGCTCCTGCTTGTGTGATGATGTTTAATTTTGTTTCGTAATACGTGTTTCCAATTCTATTTATAAATCCTATTTCATCTACTTTATTTGGAAGAAAACAACTTAATGGTGGAATGTAATTAAATCCTCCTGCAGGATATACATTTCCTGTGGCTGTTCCACTTAAAAGCTGATAAACATAAATGTTTTTAGTAGATTGTACACTTATGTTATAATGATTGCTCCCTTGATTAATGTAATTTGTTCCAGCAATTAAATTGTATTCTCCTGCATTTAAAGGAGCTCCATAAGCAACACCATTTACTGTAAGTTGGGTATTATTTTCTGTAGCTACAACAAGTATAGCTTCCATACCAGAACTTGAAGGTCCATTTCCTTTTACGATTGCAAAATCTTTTCCTAATCTATCTACAGGAACAGATTGATCCATCAAAATATCATTATTACTTAAATTTTGTGTGGTGTATATTCCATTGTAGTTCCCGTTGGTTACGGTGATGGGTTTTGTAGCAACTATTTTTGAGCCTATCAAACCTGCAAGATTGCTAGAAGAATCTTGACTCGCAACATCCATTATATAAGATTGCCCTTTATTTAGGATAAAAGTTTTTGTAGGTGTTGTGCTTCCATCAGAAAAAATTACACCAGGATTATAGCCAGAAACAGTAACAGATGTATTGTCTTCTGTTGCCAAAACTCCAATATTAGAACTTACATAACTTGTAGCTACAGTATTTGGTGCCATTGCTGCGTAAAAAGTAGTTCCTACTCCTGCTAAACCTTTAGAAGTGATAATTTCTGCATGATTGGTAACTGCAAATCTATAATTTGCGTAAAATTTCTTCGGACCTTTCACGTACATTCCTTTTGTTGAAGGAGTAAAAAGCTCAGCTTGGTTTGTAGCCATCATGAAATCTCCAGGAATAGGAACAGAAATTGGGCTTCCTTTGCTTACTTGCACAGAAGTGTACAAGGTATTATTATTAAAAATCTGTACGGTGAAAGCTGTAGTTTCGTTGGTAGAAAGATAAAGTAAACTTTCTAAACCACCAGTTCCTGCTCTTGCAGACATCGGTGCAAACCAATGATCTGTATCTAATTGTGCATTGCCAAAAAGGTAGAATATAGAGAATAAAAGGATGAATATCTTTTTCATATGTAGATATATATTTTTTTTAAGGTCATGTGGTATCGCCTAATCTTCATTTGTGTTTATTTGCAAGATTTGTAAATGGCGATTTCATGTATAAATTTCTTTGCAAAAAGCAAATTTAATCATTAATTATCAAACCTTTAGTTAAAATTTGACACAAAAAAAGCTGTTTCAATTTATTTTGAAACAGCTTTGTATATTTTAGTAATGTAAATATTAACCTAAAGCTACTCTTACAAAACCTTCAACTTTTGCATCTGCATTTTGAGATTTTACGTAATCTGCAACAGACATACTGCTATCTTTGATGAAAGATTGGTGTACCAAAGTATTGTCTTTGTAGAATCTTTGCATCTTACCTTTCAAGATGTTATCAATAATGTTTTCTGGCTTACCTTCTTTTATCAAGATTTCTTTTTCTATTTCTAATTCTTTATCAATAGTATCTTGAGAAACTTTAGTTTCATCTAAAGCGATTGGGTTCATAGCTGCAACTTGCATAGAAACAGATTTTGCTACTTCGTCTGATCCGTCAAATTGAGTTGAAAGAGAAGTGATAGCTGCAATTTTGTTTCCAGCGTGAATGTAAGCTCCTAAAAATGGACCTTCAATATTTGCGTAACCACCGATTTCTATTTTTTCTCCGATTACACCTGTTTGCTCAATTAATTTTTCAGCAATTGTAACTCCAGCTTTATATTCTGAAGCTAAAAATTCTTCTTTTGTTTTTCCTATTGCCATTTCTGCCAATTCGGTAGCTAATTTTACAAAATCATCATTTTTTGCTACGAAATCTGTTTCGCAGTTTAATGTAACGATAACTCCTTGTGTAGCATCGCTATTTACTTTTGCGATAACTGCACCTTCGGAAGAATCTCTATCTGCTCTGTTTGCTGCAACTTTTTGTCCTTTTTTTCTAAGGATGTCTATTGCTTGATCGAAATCTCCTTCAGCTTCTACTAAAGCTTTTTTGCAGTCCATCATTCCTGCACCTGTCGTGTTTCTTAATTTTGCTACATCTGCAGCAACTGGTGAATACATATATTTTATATTTTATATTAAAATTTAAACCCCATTTTGGGTCTTTTTTTGAGCGATGCAAAGATATGAAATTTTATGCAAAATAAAAAGTAACTTTTTAGCGTTAATTATAGAATTGCTATCTTTAAATTTTTTAAAACACAAATTTCTTATTCAATCCTTTAATTCTATGAAATCGCCATTTACAAATCTTGCAAACAAACACCAATGAAGATTAGGCGATACCATATGACCATTAAAAAAATAAATATCTACATATGAAAAAAATTACTTTTCTATTCTTTTTAATGTGCTTTTCACTTTCATTTTCTCAAAAATATACTGTTGCACAAGTAGAAAAATCTGATGATCCGAAAATAATTGCAGCTTTTTTAAAAGACAATCCGAACCATCCAAGATCTGATGAATTTAAAATAAAAATGGTGAGTTTAATTAGGAAAGATTATAATATAGAAGATAGTTCTCCTTCAAATACCGCTTCAAAGTACGAAAAAACTCCTCGATATAATAAATCTAGCGTAAGTGATAAAAATAAACAAACTGCAAAAGTTCTATCAGGAATGTTTGATAATGATCCTAATAAAAAAGAAGCATTGGTTCAAATTATCAATCAATCTAAATGTAATTTAACTGTAAAATTTGCTGGCGAAGATTTTTATCAATTAGAAGTGAAAGCAAGAAATCAAAATGCTATTTTAGTAAAAAAAGGCAATTATAATGTATCTTCATCTATTTGCGATGCAACTTATTCTTCTGCAAAGAAAATAAATAATGATATTTCTATTTCGTTGAATGCGAAGTAGATAAAATAAAAAAAATATCATAAAAAAAAGTGAAAGCCGTAACTTTCACTTTTTTTTATTTTCGAATTAACGATTTTTAATGTAATCAATTGCTTTATTGAATATTTAATTTGTAAAAAAAACTTAATAGAAAATCTGTTATAATACTAGAAATCAGTTCATAATCAAGCATTTGATTAAAAATCGCAATTATTTATTTTTCAATTCGTTATTTAATTTATTTATGGGGTTCTTAAATGCTTTTTCCATTAGAGTAGAAGATTCAATTAAAAATTCAATCATTTTTATCCAATCATCTTTTTCAAAATAACTAACACCAGAAAGCTCAAGTTTTATTCGACTTGTTTTATTTTCGTCCATTCTTTCCCAAGTTAACTGTCGTCCAATTTCGTTTTCAATTTTTTCTTTTTGTTTATAAAAAAAATCAAAAATTTCTTTATTAAAATCTCTTTCGCCTTTGTTTATGTAGACTTCACTTCTACAATAGTTTCCACTGATGCCAATATTTAAATTTACACCACTCATACCTATTCCTTTTCCAATCCAACTTTCTTTTGAAGGTGAATTATTTATAAAAAGCTTGTTGATTTTATTACTTGCGTTTAAAAATTGTTCCCAAAATTGTATTCTATTATGATGCCTATTTTTTAAAGTTTCTTGAACTTCTATTTCTTCCTGTGCTTTTGTAGCTATACTTATTACAAAATCTTCCGTATCTTTAGTTGGTAAAATTTGTTCAACATTTAAGAATAGTTGATCGTTTAATTCAAAAGGCGTAACTTTAAAACACTGAATTCTAATTTTGAAATTCATTAACCAAAGAACAGAAGAGGTTACTTCTTTTCTAAAGTTGGCCGCTACTAAAATTAACCTTTGAGAATTAAGTCCTTGATTTAAAAGTATTTCAGAAACCTCTTTGTTTTCATAAAATTCTGATATTTTATCTTCTGCAGTTGCAGTAGTTCCTAAAAACTCTTGATAGATTTTCAAAATATCTTGTTTGGTTAAACTTGCACAATATGAAGCGTATTTTATTCCTTGCCAAGTAACATCTTTTCCAGAATCATCTAATTTATTTTCGACAATCACTAAATTTCCGAATTTGTCTAAAGCAAGTAAATCAAGACGTTCATTTGTTTCACTAAAACCACTAAATTCTTTTTGAATTATTAGTAATTCTTCTCCAAGTGTTGTAGGATTATTTGCAATCCATTCTTGTAAATGGTCTCGTTCTCTAAATCTTAATTCAGAAAAAGATTTTTGCTTTAGTTTTGAAATTCTATTTTTTTCTCTATCTATTATATACATTTATATCTAGCTATGTTATTGCAAACTATCCCTTAAATTGTCCCATTGCAATAAACTTCTCTTGTCTTTGTTGCTCCAATTCTACGCCTGTGAATTTTGAAAATGCTTTGATGTTGGTTAAAATAGATTGTTTCACATTTTCGTAAGCTACTGCAGGATTATGTTGTGCGCCACCTAAAGGTTCAGAAATAATACCATCTATAAATTTATTTTCTAAAGCATCATTTGGTGTTAATTTCAATGCATTTGCTGCATCTTCTTTATGATCCCAATTTCTCCAAAGAATAGACGAGCAACTTTCTGGTGCAATTACAGTGTACCAAGTGTTTTCTAGCATATAAACTTTGTTTCCTACGCCAATTCCTAAAGCTCCACCACTTGCTCCTTCTCCAATTATATAGGTGAAAATAGGAGTTTTGAGCTGCACCATTTCAAAAATATTTCTGGCAATAGCTTCACCTTGTCCACGTTCTTCGGCTTCTAATCCTGGATAAGCCCCAGGAGTAACGATGAAAGTGATTACTGGAATTCTAAATTTTTCTGCCAATTTCATCAATCGCAATGCTTTTCTATATCCTTCTGGATTTGGCATTCCGAATCTTCTGTATTGTCTATCTTTTGTGGTTCTCCCTTTTTGAGTACCGATTATCATTACTTTTTCACCATTTATTCTTGCCATTCCTCCAATCATAGCTTTGTCGTCTGCAAAATTTCTATCGCCGTGCAATTCTATAAAGCTATCTTTATCAGTAATTCCTGCAATAAAATCTAATGTATACGGACGTTCTGGATGACGAGAAAGTTGAACTCTTTGCCATGGAGTAAGATTGCCATAAATTTGTTTTTTGGCATCCATTATTTTATCTTCAATCTGAGAACATGCCAATTTCACATCTACACCACTTTCTTCTCCTACTAAAGAACAATTGTTATATTGTTCCATTAATTCTTGTATTGGCTTTTCAAATTCTAAGTATTCCATTTTGTAATAAATTAGGTTTTCAAATGTATAAAAAATAAAAGGAAGTTAGCGAATATTATTCACTGCATTTTGAATTCTTTGTAAGCTTTCCTCTTTTCCGAGTACTTCCAAAATGTCTGGAACATCTGTTCCTTTCAATTCTCCAACTAATGCAAGGCGAAGTGGCATCATCACTTTTCCCATTCCAATAGCAGCAGAAGTAGTGAATTCTGATATTTTATTTTTAATGGTTTCGGCGATAAAATCTTCGGTAGAAACATCATTTAAAACAGAAGAAAATTGATTTAATATACTTGCAGAATCTTCTTTCCAAGCTTTATTTACGCTACTTTCATCATAAGAATCGGGTTTTTGGAAGAAAAATTGTCCACCTTCATTGCTATTTACAGCATCGCTCACAAAACTCCATCTTTCTTTCATCAAAGAGATTATTTTTTGTAATTTCTCATTTGATAACGATGCTTTTTTTACCAATTCTTTATTTTGTAATCTTTCTAATAAATCTTCATTGCTTATTTGTTGAATGTATTGATGGTTAAACCATTCTGCTTTTTCTTTGCTGAATCTTGCTCCAGCTTTATGCACTTTATTCAAATCAAATTCTGCAACCATTTCTTCTAAAGTCAAAATTTCTCTATCATTTGCAGGACTCCAACCCAAAAGTGCAACCATATTGATGAACGCATCTGGAAGATAACCTTCTTCTCGATAACCTTTGGAAACGATGCCTGTTTCTGCATCTGTAAAATTCAATGGAAATACAGGAAAGCCAAATTTATCGCCGTCTCTTTTGCTCAATTTTCCTTTTCCTTCTGGTTTCAGAATTAAAGATAAATGGGCAAATTGCGGTTTTTCCCAACCCATTGCTTCATACAAAAGATAGTGCAAACCGAGTGATGGAAGCCATTCTTCTCCACGTATTACGTGAGAAATTTCCATTTCGTGATCGTCTACAATATTAGCGAAATGATAAGTTGGCATTCCATCGTGTTTCACCAAAACTTTATCGTCTAAAGTATTGGTATTTACAGCAGATTTTCCACGAATGATGTCTTCTAAATTCAAAATACGATCTATTGGCATTTTGAAACGAACAACATAAGGTGTTTTTTCTGCAATTAATTGTTCTACTTCTTCTTTAGAAAGCGTTAAAGAATTTTTTAATCTATTTCTGGTAATATTATTATAGGCGAAAACGTCTCCATTTTTTTCAAATTCACTGCGAATTTCATCGAGTTCTTCTGGAGAATCGAAAGCCAAATAAGCATAATCTGTTTTTAGCAATTCTACCAAATGTTTGTCGTAAATTTCTCTTCTTTCAGATTGTCTGTACGGAGCAAATTTTCCACCATGTTTTGGGCTTTCGTCTGGTGTAATTCCGCACCAATCCAAAGCTTCCATTATATATTCTTCTGCACCTTCTACATATCTTGCAGTATCTGTATCTTCTATTCTCAAGATAAATTTTCCTCCTGCGTTTTTTGCAAAAAGATAATCATATAATGCAGTTCTCACACCGCCTAAATGCAAAGGTCCGGTCGGACTTGGTGCAAATCTTACTCTAACATTGTTCATTCTAAAAATTTAAAAGGCAAATTTACGGAAAAAACTATGCTTTTCTTTATATTTGTCTAATTTCTATAGTATGGCAAGTGTAATAAAACAGAATAAATTTTTTTTTTACGTAAAAGGTTACGGTCAAAGGTTTTTGCCAGTCGGAAATTTGGAACAAACGATTTTAGATTTATATAAAAATATAAGTCCGTCAGAAAAAAAAGATGTAGAATTTCGGGTGGATTATTATAATAAATTAAACGAAAAACAAAGCATTTCTAAAGATGGAACTCGGGTTTTAGATTTATTACACCCAAAAACCCCGAAAGCTTACTATTTTGATACTTACGAATTTGCAAGATATTTCCCGAAAAACGATAGAATAGATTTTGAATTTGGAGATGTGAATTATCTTTTAGAAACTCCTTCAATTTGCAAAAGTCGCCCGATTTTTGGTAAAAATGAGAACAATATTTTGCTCAATTTAGATAAGGCAAGGCATTTTGTGAGTGTAAAAGATGAAAAATCTTTTGCAGAAAAGAAAGATTTGCTAATTGGTCGAGCTGCAATATACCAGAAGCATAGAGTAGATTTCTATGAAAAGAATTTTGAAAATTCTTTGTGTGATTTGGGGCAAGTAAATAAAATTGGTGGAAATGCAAATTGGATAAAACCAAAATTATCTTTAATAGAACATTTGGATTATAAATTCATCCTTAGTTTGGAAGGAAATGATGTTGCTACGAATTTAAAATGGATTATGTCTTCTAATTCTATCGCAGTTTCTCCACCTTTGAAAATGGAAACTTGGTATATGGAAGGGCTTTTGAAACCAGATGAACATTTTGTTTGTATAAATGATTTTGAAAAACTGGAAGAAAAGTTACAATATTATATAGATCATCCGAAAGAAAGCGAAGAAATTATAAAAAACGCAAAGTTACATCGAGAGAAATTCAATAATGAAAATGTAGAAAAACTGATTTCGCTACTGGTTTTGAAGAAATATGTTGCTTACATTCGCATTTAAGTAAAATTTTATTTATGTTAGAAATTGGCGAAAGACCTTGGGGAAAATATTTTGTATTAGCAGATGAACCCAACTATAAATTGAAAAGGATAGAAGTAAATCCTGGACAAAGATTGTCTTATCAATACCATCATCACCGTCAGGAAAATTGGACTATTGTAGAAGGCGAAGCTGTGGTAATTTTAGATGAAGTGGAACACATATTATAACTTATGGTGAGAGTGTTTTCATACCATTGGGTGCAAAGCATCGAATAGAAAATAGAAGCGAAAATCTTTTGGTATTTGTAGAAGTGCAAACGGGAACTTATTTTGGAGAAGATGATATTGTGAGGTTGGAGGA
>CAXYUO010000056.1:0-12955 GCA_964292185.1 uncultured Frigoriflavimonas sp. | reverse complement strand
TGTACGTTACGCAGAAACAGATTCCATGAAATACGTCTATTACGGCAATTACGCAACCTATCTAGAAGTAGCAAGAGTAGAACTTTTCCGAACTTTAGGCATCTCCTATTCTGAGATTGAAGAACGCGGAATTTGGTTGCCAGTTTTAGATTTTAATATCAAATTTATCAAACCTGCTTACTATGACGAAAAATTGGAAATTCATACTTATATTAAAAAAATTCCTGGTGTAAAAATAGTTTTTGATTATGAAATTTTCAACTCAAAAAAAGAGATAATTACAACAGCTTCTACTTCTCTATTTTTTTTAGATTCAGCTAAAAATAAGGTCATTAAATGTCCAGATTTTTTACTCAAATTAATCGAAGATAGTTGGCAATATTAATTATAATTTAAGGAATTAATATTTTCTTTGAAAACATCATTAAATAAGAAATGAATAACTCTTTAAAATAAATTTTTACTATTGTTAAAATTTTTAACAAATAGTAAATTAAATAATTATAATAAAAACCTTTGATTTAATAATATTTTCATTATTTTTGTTAAATACTAAATTATTATTATGAAAAAAATACTACTTTCTTTATTTATACTTGCTTCTTTCACTGCGTTTGCACAGCAAAATTCTTCTATTGTAGTTGTAGATGGCTTTATTGCAAGTTCTAGTTTTATTAAAGCAAATAAAAGCAACATCAAATCTCAAAAAATTTATAATGCAGGAGCTGCATTGCCAAAATCACTTACAGAAATTGGAAAATCTGCTAAAAATGGTATTGTTTCTGTAAACTTTAAAGCTGCAAATTATGATAGAATCTCTTTTGCTTCATTAAATGAACAGTTTCAGCTTTCTTCAGAAAATCCTGTAGTTGTAGATGGAAAATGGTTTAATGATACAAAAATTGAAATTTTAGGAGATGTTTTACAAAATATGGAAGTAAAAACAATTGATGGAAAACAAGTTCTATCTATAAGTTTTGAAACTAAATCTTAAAAGGATTTAATATTTATCTTTCCATTTTTTAATTAATTCTTCGGCAATTTTATTTTCTGTTGAATTCTTCCCTGGTTCATAAAATTTATTCCCAATAATTTCTTTTGGCAAAAATTCTGTATCCACAAAATTTCCATCGTATGAATGTGCATAAGCATAGTTTTTTCCGTAATCCATGTCTTTCATCAATTTAGTCGGAGCATTTCTTAGATGAAGTGGAACAGATAGATCTCCAGTCTTTTTTACTAATGCAATAGCTGCATCTATTGCTACATAAGTAGAATTGCTTTTCGGGGAAACTGCAAGATATACAGCACATTCGCTCAAAATAATTCTCGATTCTGGATTTCCTATTACATTTACGGCCTGAAAACAAGCATTTGCCATTGTAAGCGCATTTGGATTTGCTAAACCAATATCTTCTGCTGCCAAAATCAATAATCTTCTTGCAATAAATTTTATATCTTCTCCACCAACTATCATTCTTGCCAACCAATAAACGGCTGCATTTGGATCAGATCCACGAATTGATTTTATAAATGCCGAAATTATATCATAATGTTGTTCACCATTTTTATCATACAAAGCAATATTTTCTTGTAAAATATTGAGTACATCCGCATCCTTAATTTTGGTTTTTTTATCATTAACAAATTGATTTAAAACCAATTCTATTGCATTTATTAATTTTCTTGCATCTCCGCCAGAATATTTAATAAGAACTTCTGTATGTTCAAATTGCAATTTTGTTTTGTGTAATTCGTTAAATTTTTTGGTTGTAAAAACTGCTAATTCTTCTAATTTTTCTACGGTCAAAGATTTCAAAACATAAACTTGCGATCTAGAAAGCAAAGCAGAAACTACCTCGAAACTAGGGTTTTCTGTGGTTGCACCAATCAAAACTATCCAACCTTTTTCTACAGCTTGAAGCAGAGAATCTTGCTGAGATTTATTAAATCTATGAATTTCATCAATAAATAAAATAGGAGATTTACCAGAAAAAAGTTGATTTTCTTTTGCTTTTTCTATCACTTCACGAACTTCTTTCACACCAGAAGAAACAGCGGAAAGTTTGAAAAATTCTCTTCCAGATTTTTCTGAAATAATTTCTGCTAAAGTAGTTTTTCCTGTTCCAGGTGGACCCCAAAATAAGATAGAAGAAAGGGTATCGTTTTCTATCATTTTCCGTATCGGTGCGTCTTTTCCTGTAAGATGTTCTTGTCCCAAAACTTGGTCTAAATTTTTCGGACGGAGCTGTTCTGCTAAAGGTATATTGGAAATCAATGTTAAAATTTGTATAAATTAAAATGTGTAAGTTCAAATTTACCAATTTTTATCCTATTTTTGCATTGTTTTGAATAGAAGACTTCATAAAATTTTTGCCTTTCCATTGGTTGTTGTTATTAAATTTTATCAATATGCAATATCTCCTTGGTTACCAAAAAATTGCAGATATCAACCGACATGTTCTAATTATATGTTAGAAGCATTGAAAGAACATGGCATTTTAAAAGGATTTTGGTTGGGATTAAAGAGAATTTCTCGTTGTCATCCTTGGGGAAATGAAGGTTATGATCCTGTACCTCCAAAAAAAAACAATTCTATTTAAAAAAATTAAATTAAAAATTAAAACATTCGCATGAACAATTTATTTTTCAGAATTTATCTTATATTATTCGCATTTTTTATGCAGAATTTTACAGCACAAAATTATCCTGATGGTCTTTCAGATGGAGTTTTGAAATCTGCAAAACAAGGAAACATATCTGTGAAAATATTTTCAAGTTCTACGAATAATGAACTTAGAGCTTTTGCATATAAAGATATAGAAACACCTGTTTTAGTACTATTAAATGAAAGCAATGTAGTTTCTAAAAGCACAAGTGATTTTCAATATAATCTTTCTATACTTGAAGATTATAAAAATAAAGGGTATCAAATTTTAGATAATAAGTTCAAACCATTTCAGCAAATTGGCATTAATACAGAAAATATCAAGGTTGCGAAATATTTGTACAAAAATAGCAGCAAAACTTTAACTTCTGAAGATGAAGTGCAATTAGAAACAAAATTTAAAATTTGGGATCCTGCAACTGGTATTAATCTTGGGAAATTCAAACTGCATTTTTATAGTTTAATGTTTGTTTTTGCTTTTGGTTTTGGCTACATTATCATGAGCAAAATTTTTAAAATAGATCTTGTAGATCAAAAGTATTTAGAACCATTTTTCACATGGACATTGGTTGGAACTATTTTGGGAGCAAGATTAGGTCATGTTATTTTTTATCAACCAGAGCTTTTCAAAGAAGATTTTTGGAGTGTATTTTTACCAATTCGCACGAAACCAAGTTTAGAATTCACAGGTTTTTCTGGTTTAGCAAGCCATGGTGCAACAATCGCTTTGATATTTACAACGCTTTATTACGCATTTAAAATCATAAAGAAAAATCCTTTTTGGGTTTATGATAGAATAGGAATTGTAGTAGCTTTAGGAGGAGCATTTGTACGTTTAGGAAATTTTTTCAATTCTGAAATTATAGGTAAACCTGTAGAAGAAAATTCATTTTTCGCAATGCTTTTTCCACAAATGAGTCCAGAATATGGAGCAACAGTTCCTAGATATCCTACACAATTGTTTGAAGCTTTCGGATATATTTGTTTATTTTTTATATTATGGTATTTCTATAAATATACTGATAAGAAAAAACAGCAAGGTTGGTTGTTTGGATTATTTTTCATCATTTTATGGGCGGTAAGGTTTTTTGTAGAATTTTTGAAAGAAGCTCAAGGAGATGAATTTATACATATTGGCAATTTGAATACCGGTCAAGTATTATCAATTCCATTTATGTTGGCCGGATTTGTAATTATGTGGTATTCTCATTTCAACAAAGAGAAAGAAACTACAGAAATTACTTAATAATTTGATTTAAAATAAAATTTATAATTTTGTAAAAAATATAAATATGGGATTTTTAAAAGAATTTAAAGAATTTGCAATTAAAGGAAATGTAGTAGATCTTGCAGTTGCAGTAATTATTGGTGCAGCATTTGGTAAAATTGTAACATCTTTTGTGGAAGATGTAGTTACACCATTGGTATTAACTCCAGCTTTAGAAGCTGCAGGTGTTTCTAATATTGGTGAATTAATGTGGGGAAGCGTAAAATATGGTGCTTTCTTAGCAGCAATTATCAATTTCATTGTTGTTGCATTGGCAATTTTCATGATGGTAAAAGGTATCAATAAAATGAAGAAAGCTGAAGTAGTTGAAGAAACTCCAGCTGGACCTTCACAAGAAGAATTACTTGCAGAAATTAGAGATTTATTGAAGAAATAATAATTTCTAAAATTATTTTTTCACTAAAATCGCTTCAGAAAATTCTGAAGCGATTTTAGTGTGATTTTTTTTAAAATTTTCTAATCCCATTCTTCGAGAAATTCATTTAAAAAACTCAACATAAATTGATGTCTTTTTTCAGCTATTTCTTTGCCTTTTTGGGTATTCATAAGATCTTTTAGAAGTAACAATTTTTCGTAGAAATGATTGATGGTTGTTCCGTTGGATTTTTTGTACTCTTCTTTGTTGAATTTTTCAACGGGTAGAATTTGAGGGTCGTAAATTAGATTATTTTTGAAACCTCCAAAATGGAAAGTTCTCGCAATACCAATTGCTCCAATTGCATCTAAACGATCTGCATCTTGCACAATTTGCAATTCTATTGGTAAAATTTTTGGTGCTTCTCCTCTATTTTTAAATGAAATATTTTTGATGATAAATAAAACATGCTCTATGATTTCTTGAGATACTTTTTGTGATGATAGAAATTCATTTGTGATTTCTAAAGCTAAATTTTCATCACCATTATGAAATTTTGGATCCGCAATATCGTGTAATAAAGCTGAAAGTTCTACCACCTGCAAATCACAATTTACTGTTTGGGCAATTTGTTTTGATAGTTTCCAAACTCTTTCTACATGAAACCAATCGTGACCAGCTTCTGCATTTTCTAGTTTTTCTTTTACGAATTGTATTGTTTTTTCTACTAATGTCATCTAAAAATTGAATTTTAAAATAAAATTGGATAATGATTTCTACTTTGCGCCCCGAAAGGAAATCGTCATTGCAAGGAACGAGGAAATCCTTTGATGAGATTGCTTCGTTCCTCGCAATGACAGCTCTGAAAAAAATTATTTAAAATCTGAAAAATATGGTAAACCTTTCTGAGAACCACGTTCACTACTGATTTTTAAAGAAACTTGATTGCCAAATTGAACACAATCGTCTATAGAATTATTATGACACATTGCGATAGCAAAACCTGAAGTAAAAGCATCTCCCATTCCCATTGCATAGGTAATTTCTGAAGAATCGTTTCTGTAATATTTCATTTCTGAACCATTGAAATAGGTGGTAGAATTAGCATCATCTCTTACAAATAATTTGTTTGGATATTGATGCAAAATATCTTCTTTTGCTCCTTTTCCAAAAATAATTTCTAGTTCTGTACTTTTTGCAATTATAAAAGTAGCGTATTTTAGAATTTCTGTAGATAATATTTGAGCTGGAGCTGCATAAATTCCTACTTTCGTTCCGTGTTTCTTAGCCAATTTTACGGTATATTCTACAATTTCCATAGGAATTTCTAATTGTAGTAAAATGACATCTGCAGTTGGAATAAATTTTTCTAAATCATTGATTTGCTCTTTATTAATGGTAGAATTTGCTGCAGGAACTACTACAATTGTGTTTTTATTTCCAAAAGCTGTAACGTATGCTGTACCAGTTTCAGCATCTATAGATTCATAAACAAAACCAACATGTACACCTTCGTCTTTCATATTTCTCATGATTTGCTGACCAAAAGGATCCATTCCTACAGCTCCTGCAAAATAAACACTTGCACCCAATCTTGCACAAGCTACTGCTTGATTGCTGCCTTTTCCACCAAAAAAACTCTCTACTTTGGTCGCCATTATGGTTTCATTTTGAGCAGGATAATTGGGAACATTCAATACTAGATCGATTGAAGAACTTCCGATTACAATTATTTTTGGTTTTGAAGTACTAAATTTCATTGGGTAGGTTTTTTAACAAATATAATAAGATTTGGTTCAATAAAAAGCTAAAGTTAAGATTCTAATTCTATAAATTCTGAAATTATTTTTATGGGTTGATTTTCTTTATCAAAACATATATAACTTGCATAAAATCCTTCTCCAAAACCGGTTTCAAAAGCGAAAATACTTCCTTTTTCTTCTTCATTTGGTTTTAAAAATGAAAATTGATTGATGGCTCCATCATTTTCAAAAAAATATGGGTGAAAATATTCTTCATAAATCCCTAAAAACTCCTCTCCTTTTTCTTCAAATATTTTTTGTTCTAAATTTTGTAAACAAGTTTGCGTTTCAAAATCCATAAAACATCCCATTCCGCTTTCTACAGGATAACCGAAAATTTCTTCGCCTTTCAAATCCGCAATATTTTGGTTTTTCAAAGTTGCCATTTTCCAATTTTTTGCTTCTGCATTTTTGAAAACAATTTCTACATAAGCTATGCAATTGCTCTCTCTTTCTTTATGCACCAAAACTGGAAATTCTCCTATTGGAAATTGGGTAGAAAAAGCTTGCATTCCACTTGTAGTTAAAGGATCACAAGCAACTAATTGACCAGAAGTAAGGGTAATATTCCCCACTTCGAAAGTATCTAATAATGGACTTTCTACAAAATTTTTGGAGAATAGTTTTTCTATATTTTTGATGTGTTGCATTATATAAGTTTTTGGAACGCTGAGTTCACAGAGTTTTTTAATAATAATAATTCTGCTTAGTGAGTTTCGCTAAGGCGCAAACTTGGCAGAGTTTTAAAATGAAATTTCAGTATTAAATTAATTTGCCACGAATGCACGAATAAAATACTAACTCTTTGCATTACAATTTTTATAATATAATTCGTGCATTCGTGGCAAAAAAACTACCCTATTTTACAATTTCAATGTTTTCAGCTTTTCTTCTAATAGTTGTATTTTTTCTTGAGCATCTTGCAGTTTCTTTCTTTCTATTTCTACGATTTCTGGTTTTGCATTGGCTACAAATTTTTTATTGCTCAATTTCTTTTCTACAGAAAATTGAAAACCTTTCAAATATTTTAATTCTTCTTCGGTTTTAGTTTTTTCTTCAGCTAAATCTAAATTTTCACTTAAAGGAATTGAGATTTCTGTGCTTCCTACTAAATAAGTGAAACTTGGCAAATCTGTTTTAGATTCAAAAGAAATATTTGAAACATTTCCTAATTTTAAAATTAAATCTTGGTTTTCAAAACTGGTTACATTGGTGAAAATTTCTACTTCTTCTCTTGGCGAAATTCCTTTTGTTTGTCGGTAATTTCTTATACCTGAAATAATTTCTTTAGAAATATCAAAATTAGAAATTGCAATTTCATCAAAAGTTTCTTCCTTTTTTTGATCAGAAATAATCAAAGCATTTTCCGTAGTTCTTTCTGCGATATTTTGCCATAATTCTTCTGTAAGAAATGGCATGAATGGATGCAATAATTTTAATAATTCTTCGAAAATTTCAATGGTTTTATCATAAACTTCTTTAGAAATTGGCTCGCCATATTTTGGTTTGATGGCTTCTAAATACCAAGAACAGAAATCTTCCCAAATCAATTTATAAATAAGATGAAGGGCATCTGAAATTCTAAATTTGGAGAATTGATCGTTGATTTCTACAATCGTTTTGTTCAGTTGATTTTCAAACCAAAGAATTGCTTGTTGATCTCCTGCAGAAATTTTTATTTCTTCGCTTTTTTCCCAATTTTGAATTAAACGGTATGCATTCCAAATTTTAGTAGCGAAATTTCTACCTTGAGACATCAATTCTTCTTCAAAAAGCAAATCGTTTCCTGCTGCAGAACTTAATAAAATACCAACACGAACTCCATCTGCTCCATATTTTTCAATTAATTCTATCGGATCTGGAGAATTTCCGAGAGATTTAGACATTTTTCTACGTTGCTTATCTCGAACAATTCCTGTGAAATATACATTTTGGAAAGGAACTTCTTTTTTGTATTCTATTCCTGCCATAATCATTCTTGCTACCCAAAAGAAAATAATATCTGGACCTGTAACCAAATCTGATGTTGGATAATAATAATCGATATCGCCATTATTTTCCTTTTTTAAGCCGTCAAAAACTGACATTGGCCAAAGCCAAGAAGAAAACCAAGTATCTAAAGCATCGGAATCTTGTTTTAAGTCTGAAGTCTGAAGTTGGGAGTTGGAAGTTTTTTCTTTAGCTAAAATTAAAGCTTCCTCTATATTTTCAGCAACTACGAAATCATTTTCACCATCACCATAAAAATATGCAGGAATTTGTTGTCCCCACCAAAGTTGACGAGAGATATTCCAATCTCGGATGTTTTCCATCCAATGTTTATAGGTATTTTTAGAGGATAGAATTTTACTTCATCATTCATTACCACATCTAAAGCTGGCTTTGCTAAATCTTCCATTTTTAGAAACCATTGTACAGATACTTTTGGTTCTATAACAGCTCCCGTTCTTTCGGAAGTTCCAACTTTATTGACGTAGTTTTCTGCTTTTAAAAGTAAATCTTTCTCTTTTAATTCTTTTGCGATTAATTTCCGAACTTCAAATCTATCTTTTCCTGCGTAATGCATTCCGTTTTCATTCAGTTTTCCATCATCATCTAAAGAATTGATCATCGGTAAATCGTGTTTTTTACCAATTTCATAATCATTAGTATCATGAGCTGGAGTAATTTTCAATGCACCAGTTCCGAATTCTATATCTACATAATCGTCTTCAATAATAGGAATTACTCTATTTACGATGGGTACAATTACTTTTTTTCCTTTTAAATGAGTGTATTTCTCATCATTTGGATTGATACAAATTGCAACATCACCAAAAATAGTTTCAGGACGTGTAGTTGCAACAGAAAGAAACTCTTCTGTACCTTCAATTTTATATTTTAAATAATATAATTGTCCGTTTTGCTCTTTGAAAATCACTTCTTCATCAGAAATATTGGTTTTCGCTTCTGGATCCCAATTGACAATTCTGTAACCTCTATATATTAATCCTTTATTGTATAAATCTACAAAAGAGGTAATTACTTGTTGAGAAAGAGAATCTTCCATGGTGAATTTTGTTCTTTCCCAATCGCAAGAACAACCCAATTTTTTCAATTGTTCTAAAATTGTTCCTCCATATTTATCGGTCCATTCCCAAGCATGTTTTAAAAATTCTTCTCTGGTAATATCAGATTTATTGATGCCTTCAGCTTTCAATTTTGCTACAACTTTTGCTTCTGTAGCAATGGAAGCGTGATCTGTACCAGGAATCCAACAAGCATTAAAACCTTGCATTCTCGTTCTACGAACAAGTACATCTTGCAAAGTATTATTGAGCATATGTCCCATGTGTAAAATTCCTGTAACGTTTGGTGGCGGAATTACAATAGTATATGGTGGTCTTTCATCTGGAGTTGAGTGGAAGTAATTATTCTCCATCCAGTAGTTGTACCATTTGGTTTCTGTGTCGTTTGGATTGTATTTTTCAGAAATTTGCATAAATTGTATTCTTTGGCTTAATAATTGCAAAAATAGGGGAAAGTAAAAAAATATAAGGTATATAAAAAAATATTTTTAACTTTGCACTACAATTTAATTCAATACTAACTAATTAATAAAAAATTTTATAATGAAAAAATTACTTTCAGGAATAGCTATTTTCGGTATTTTCGCAGTTGCAACAGCACAAACAATTTCTTTTGATAAAACTACTTGGGATTATGGTACTGTGAAACCAGGATCTGATGGACAAAGAGTATTTAAAGTAAAAAATACAGGTGACAAACCTTTAATTCTATCTAGTGTAAAAGCATCTTGTGGTTGTACAACACCAGTTTGGAGTACAGATCCTATTATGCCAGGAAAAACTGCTGATATAAAAGTTGGTTACAATACCACATTAAATGGATTTTTCACAAAACAAATAGAAGTATTTTCTAATGATGCTGCAAACGAAAGAACAGCCTTAATCATTACAGGAACTGTAGATGCTAATGCTCCAGAAAAAGTGGTTGTTAAAGAATTAACTCCAGCTGAAAAAAAAGCAGCAGATAAATTGGCAAAAAAAGCTAAAAAACATGCTAAGAAATAAAAATCTTACTTAGAAAAATGCAATATAAATGAGCATTTAACTAAATAAAATTCTAAAAACCGACATCATATTGTCGGTTTTTTTTATACCTTCATATTCTAAAATTTAAATAATGAAAACTACAGATTATAAAGACTTTTATGCAAAAGGAAAAATAAATTTAAATGATTTTTCTACCGAGTATAAAGGAGAAATGAAAAAAAGCGATGGCGAAAAATATTTGCAAGAAGAAAAAGAAAAACTTCATGATTTACAAGAAAAATTATATGCAGATGGCTCTCAATCTTTATTAATCGTTTTGCAAGCAATGGATGCTGCAGGAAAAGATTCTATGATAGAACACGTTTTTGGAGGTATAAATCCACAAGGTTGCGAAGTAACAAGCTTCAAAGCACCAAGTAGCTTAGAATATCGCCATGATTTTCTTTGGAGACATTATATAGCATTACCAGAAAAGGGGAAAATCGGTATTTTTAATAGATCTCATTATGAAAATGTGCTGGTTTGCAAAGTACATCCGGAATATAATCTAAATGAAAAAGTTTGGAATAAAGTAGAAGATTTTGATGAAAAATTTTGGGAAAACAGATACGAAAGCATAGAAAATTTTGAAAAAAATCTTGCCGAAAACGGAACTACCATCATTAAAATATTTCTAAATGTATCTTTAAAAGAACAAAAAAAGAGATTTCTTGATAGAATAAACGAAGAAGATAAAAACTGGAAATTTGAATTGGGTGATCTTTCTGAACGAAAACTTTGGCCAGAATACATGAAAGCTTACGAAGATGCAATTTCTAAAACTTCAAAAGATCATGCACCTTGGTATATAATTCCTGCGGATGATAAATGGTTTGCAAGATTAACAGCTTTAGACATCATCATTAATACTTTAGAAAAAATGGATTTACAATTCCCTGTAGTTTCTGAAGAAGAGAAAAAGGCTTTAGAAAATGCTAAATTAGAATTGCAAAAAGAATAAATAATGAAAAAAATATTGACAATAGTTTACTTGCTAATTTTCTGTTTCAGTTTTGCACAAAAATCTGATATTGGTAGAACTTATCATTTTGATTTATCATTTAAAATTGAAAGTAAAAGCATAAATAATAATAGAACTGAAAACAAACTTATCAATACTAAAGACGACACCTACTATGGTATCAACTATGATAAATCTTTTTCAATATTCGATATTAAAAACAAACGTGTTCATTCTTTTAAAAAATCTAATGATACTTTGAAAACCGAATTTCAATATTATGAAAGTACTAAAAAATCTAAATTTCCTTTTGGTGAAGATTCAGATATTAGAGTGAAAAAACTTTCAGATTCACAATATTTAATTACCAAATACATGAAAACTAATTCAATTAAAATAGTTGACATCATCATAAATATTGAAAAATCTAATTTTGATGCGGCAAACTCTTTAGATTTTATGGAAATGACGAATATAGGAAGCCGTCATTTGAAAATTTTGAGAAGAAAAGAAAAAAATCAACCATTTATAATCAGAAGCTATCAAGCAACTTATTCAAATTTAAATTTAAAAAACAACAAAATATTAGATGAAAAAAAAATAGATGTTGCAGTTTCTATTCCAAAAAATTTGATAGAACATAATGAAAAAACACCAATAAATTTACCATGAAAAAACTATTTTTACTATTTTATCTTCTAATTGCAAGCTACAGCTTTGCTCAAAAATCTGATATTGGCACAACCTATCATTTTAATTTAGCATTGGAAATCAGCACTTCTGGAGAATTAGCCGAATTATCAAAAATCAAATTAATAAATACTACAAATGATAATATTGAAGGAATTGGTGGAGATTTAAATTTTATAACTGTTCATGATTTTAAGAGAGGATTTTTACACGTTTTTAAAAAAATCAAAAAAAATGAGGTAGAAGAATACATTTATGAAGGTAGCAATAAAAAAACATCATCTCGAAAAGAAAATTATGTAGAAATTAAAAAATTAGAGGAAAATAAGTATCAATTAACAAGATTTAATTCATATGATAAGGCAACACAAATTTTAATTATTAAACTAGAAGACTTTGAACAAGATGCCGCAAATTCTCTACACATTAATGACGTATTATTTTTAGATTCAAATTATCTGAAAAAATTGAGAAGAAAAGAAAAAGGGAGAAATTTCATTATCAGAAGCTATCAAACTACTTACGATGGCAAAAAAATAAATTACAAATCCGTTGTAAAAACTGAAAAAATAGATATTACGCTAACAGTTCCTAAAAAACTCATCTATTTTTCAACTAAAAACCCATGAGAAAATCTATAAGCCGGATCCTGTTTTCAGAAACTAATCTGAACGTCTGTTATTTATCTACGCCTTACATTACTGCAAAACTTTAGCTGATTACCCCTCGGTTTTCAAGACGAGCCGCCTCTATTCAAGAAAAAAATCTTGAAGAACCGATATACTTACCATTGCTCCGCGTAGAGTTTACCTGGTTTCACTACAGCCGAACTGTACTTGCTTTCTGTTGCACTTGTCATCATCTCACGTTGCTAGGATGTTATCCTATACGCTGCTCTTTGGAGTCCGGACTTTCCTATTCTCAAAATAAATTGAAAATCAACAGACCGATTTTCTCATGGATTGCAAAGATATATTAAAAATACAAATTTCACGAATTAATCGAATTTTTACCAGGTCAAACGCACTAAAAAAATGTAGCACACAGATTTCACAGATTTTCTAAAAATTCTAATAATTTTTCTGCCTGAACTACTG
>CAXYUO010000055.1:0-13052 GCA_964292185.1 uncultured Frigoriflavimonas sp. | reverse complement strand
TGATTTTTCTGTATTGCATCTAAATATTTTGAAGTTGCATCACTGTATTTTTTATTTTCAAAACTTTTATTTCCTTCATATACCAATGCATCATAACTTTTCTGTGCAGTAATAAACTGAGCAGAAAAAACAATGCAAAGCGTTGTAAAAAGTATTCTAATATTCATCTATGCAAAAATATCTCATATATTGTTAATAATAAGACTGATAAATGTTAAATTTGGGTTAAAGTATTATAATTTTAAAACCAAAACTGGGTTTTTACTATAAATTGAAATCTTTTCTAGGATTTAATAATAAAATTAGAAGGAAAAAGAAAATAGAAACGGCTAGAAAATATTGATAATAATGCACTGCATTTTGAGATTTTATAAAAGCAGATGTAGAAGAATTTTTCTTTTTTAAGCTTTCTAAAATTTCTGTGGTTGCTTGTTCAAGATTATTTCCATCTATATAATCTCCATTCGTTTTTTCTGCAAGTGTTTCCAAAGCGTTTGTTTGTCTTTTAGAAATTACAGTTTCTCCAGAAGAATCTTGTTTATAACCCATCAATTGTCCGTAAATATACTCCGGAATTGGCGCACCTTCATCTGATCCAATTCCTACAGAAGTAATAGAAATACCTTCTTTTTTCGCAAAAGACAAAGCACTTTCTTCGTTTCCTTCATTATCTTCTCCATCACTCAATAGGATTACTTTTCTGGCACCTTTAGATATATTTTTGAATTTCACAGCTGCTTGTTCCATACCTTTCAAAAAATCTGTTCCTTGCACTTTCATCATGTTTGTATTGATGGTACTAATGTACGTAACTGCAGCGTTATAATCTGTTGTCAATGGCATAATAGAGATAGATTCTCCTGCAAAAATTACAATTCCTACTTTGTCGTTTTTCATTTTAGATATTGTATTTATCATAATGTTTTGTGCTTGTATCAATCTATTTGGATTAATATCTTCTGCATTCATAGAATTAGAAATGTCCAAAAGAAAAATAACATTATTTGTTTTTTGAGATATTTTCACTTCTTCCGTTCCATGCAAAACATCTGCAATACTTATTATTAAAAATAGAAAACCTAAAATATATAAAATTGGAAATAAGATGCTGCTTTTTGCACTTGAAGAGAATACTTTTTCTTGAAATTGTTCACTCGCAAATACAGCTTTTCTGCTTTTTTTCCATTTTTTAAATAGATAAATCACCAATACCAAAAGTGGTAAAAGTAGCAATAGAAGCAAATATAAAGTTTGATCAAAATACCAATCCATCAATTCAAAATTTTAAATAATACCCATCTCAAAAGTGCATCTAAGATTAAAAAAGCCAATGCAATCCACAGAAATATTCTAAAATACTCTTCATAAACATAGTATTTATCAGATTTTACATTAGATTTTTCTAGCTGATCTATTTCATCATATACTTTTGCTAAACTTTGGTTGCTCGTTGCTCGAAAGTATTTTCCACCTGTAGTTTCTGCAATTTCTTTTAATACGGGTTCGTCTATTTTCACTTCTGCTTCCGTGAAAACCAAATCTCCAAAAACATCAGTTTGTGTAGGCATCAAAGCATAACCATTGGTTCCTATTCCGATAGAATACACTTTCACACCATTGCTTTTTGCAATTCCTGCAGCCACAATTGGATCCATTGCATTTTCTATAGTATTTACGCCATCTGTCATCAAAATTACGATTTTGCTTTTGGCTTTGCTATCTTTTAAATGATTTACAGCAACCGTTAAACCTTCTCCCATTGCAGTTCCTGGTTGTAATTCTAAAGGATTCAAAGTATTTAATTCATCTAAAACTACTTGATGATCTGTAGTTACGGGAACTTTCGTGAAAGCTTCTGCGGCATAAACTACCAATCCCACTCTATCATTCACTCTTTTTTCAACAAATTTTTTCGCAATTCCTTGCAAAGCTGTCAATCTATCTGGTTCTAAATCTCGAGAAAGCATACTTAAAGAAACATCTACTGCAAGAATAATATCAATTCCCTTGTTTTCATCTTGATTATTAGATATGCTGAAAGTTCTTGGTCTTGCAATCGCAATTATAAGAGAAGTAAGAATGATGTATTTCGTGATTTTCAAAAAAGACATTACGAAAACTATGGTAGAATTTTCTAGCATATTTTTGGTAGTTGGCACAAGAATACCTTTCTTCTTTTTTTTCTGTAAATCTCTTATAATCAAAGGAATAAACAACAAAAAAAGCAGTAAAAACCATGGACTGTAAAGTTCTGTATTTAATATATTGAAATCCATTTTATACTCCGTTTCTTAAATTTTCTATTTCTATATCTTTCACAGAATTTTGCACTACACTTTTCATCGCATCAAAATCTTGTTGCATTGTTGCTTGATCTGGGAAAGTTTTTGCAAATTTCACCATATCTCCTCTCAAAAATATTTCTTCAATTATTTTTTCGTTTTCAGCGGAAATACTGTTTGTTTTTTTCATTATATCTATCAAATCATCGGTAAGTAAAACATCTGCAGGAATATGATATTGTGCTGTGATAAAATCTCTCGAAATATCTAATAATTCTACATAAAAAGCCCTAAATTTATTCTCTTCAATGAATTTTTTCTTCTTCAAAGCACTCAATTTTTTTAAAGTTTGGTTGGTGTTTACTTTTGGTGCAGATTTTTGTTTTTTGGCATATTTAATAATGAAAATTACTGCAAAAATGATAGCAATTAGAAGTAAAAAACCGTACACATACCATTTATAAAGTTCCCAATAATCTGTATAAGTTAGTTTTGCTACTTTATTATTAAAAATATCAGAAATTTCATCGTCTTTATTGGCAGTATTCAGAACTTCTATTTGATAAGGAATTGTGGTGTAATTTTCGTTTCCAATTTTAATATCTAAAGCTGGAATTGTAAATTTTCCTGTTTCGTAAACAGAAAAAGTGATGGTTCTTTCGTAAAAATCTGGTAGTACAGAAGTACTAACTTTTATTTCTTCAAAATGAAAAGGAGGCAATTCATTTTTGGGAGCAATTTGCTCTTTTTTGCCTTGTAGATTAGAAATATTGATGATAAATGTATCAACTTCGCCCAAAGCCAAAGTCTTTTTTTCTAATTTAGAACCCAAAGTTTGAGCAGAAATTATTGAGAATAAAAATAGAGAAATTGCAAGAGCAAATTTTTTCATGAAGTTCATTATTCGCATGATGCGTTTATTTTTTTTGAAAATATTGGTAAAGTTGATTTGCATATTCTTCGCCTGCTTTCATATTGATTAATTGTGCAGAAGAGGTTTCAAAATCTTCTTTTATTTTATTGAGTTTTTGTTTTTGAGCTTCAGCAAAATGGTATCTCCATCTTTTGTTGCTGGTATTTGCCCAAATTTTTTTTCCTGTTTCGGCATCGGTAAATAAAGTATAACCTACATCTGGTATTTCATTATCCTTTTCATCATAAATTCTTAATCCTAAAAACTGATGTTTTTTTGCAGTAACTCTCAAAATTTTTAAACTATAATCGTCTTCAAAATCAGAAAACATAAAAACCAAAGCTTTCTTTTTGAAAACGCTCATCATATATTCTAAAGCAGTATCCATTTTAGAGATTGCAGGTACATAATCTGCAGATAAAATTGTACTAATAATCGCCAAAATATGCTTTCTTCCTTTTCTTGGAGGAATAACTTTATAAACTTTATCAGCAAAAAGAATTAACCCCACTTTATCATTATTTCCAGCAGCAGAAAAGCCAAGTGTAGCCGCAATTTCTGCAACATATTCTCTCTTCAATTGTACGTTGGTTCCATAATCCATTGATGCAGAAATATCTACCAAAATCATCATCGTTAGTTCTCGTTCTTCTTCCATCACTTTCACGAAAGGTTCTCGAAATCTGGCGGTTTTGTTCCAATCTATTCTGCGAATTTCATCACCAATTTGGTAAGGTCGCACTTCGGAAAACGTCATACCTTGACCTTTGAAAGCACTGTGATATTGCCCCATCAAAGTTGCCTCCGTTTTCCTTCTGGTACGGATTTCTATCTGTTTTACTTTCTTTATGATGTCTTTTATTTCCATGGTTTTCAATGCTACAATCTAACAGTTTATCAATGTAACAATTTTATAATTAGTAAATTGTTAAACTATTCTATTGGTAAACTGCTACATTGTTAAATTGTTACATTAATTTAAGGTGCTTGAACTTTACTCAAAATTTTATCTACAATATAATCTGCGGTAATTTCTTCAGCTTCAGCTTCAAAACTCAATCCTATTCTATGTCTTAGAATATCTTTTGCCACAGCTTTCACATCTTCTGGAATTACAAACGCTCGATTTTTCAAAAATGCGTGTGCTCTAGAAGCAATTGCAAGATTGATGGAAGCTCTTGGAGAAGCTCCAAAACTTATGTAAGATTTCAATTCTGAAAGTTGATAATCTTGCGGAGTTCTGGTTGCAAAAACCATATCTAAAATATATTTTTCTATTTTTTCGTCAAGATATATTTGATTTACCAAATTTTTTGCATCACTTATGTTTTGCAAACTTATTACCGGTTTTATTTTTGGTTGATGCGAACTTGAAACCATTCTCATCACTTTTCTTTCGTCTTCAAATTTTGGATAATCTATCTTGCATTTCAGCATAAAACGATCGCTTTGAGCTTCAGGCAATAAATAGGTACCTTCTTGATCGATAGGATTTTGAGTAGCCAAAACTAAAAAAGGATTTGGTAATGCCATGGTTTCATCGCCAATTGTAACTTGCTTTTCTTGCATGGCTTCTAGAAGCGCAGATTGTACTTTAGATGGTGCTCTATTGATTTCATCTGCCAATACAAAATTTGCGAAAATTGGTCCTCTTTTTATGCTAAAATCATTGTCTTTTATGCTGTAAATTTGCGTTCCGATAACATCTGCAGGAAGCAAATCTGGTGTAAATTGTATTCTGGAAAATTGACCATGCACTGCTTCTGCAAGAGATTTTATGGCTAATGTTTTTGCTAAACCAGGAACTCCTTCTAATAAAACGTGACCATTTCCTAAAAGTCCGATTAATAGACGATCTATCATGTATTCTTGACCGATAATTGCTTTATTTATTTCTTCTTTTAATAATGAAAAATAATAATTTTGTTCTTTTACTTGCTCGGTTAATTGTCTTATATCTTCCGACTGATGTAATTCTGACATAATAGTTCTTTATTTAAGGTGTAAATTTCTAATAATTCCATTCAAAAATCAACACAACAAATGCCAAATTTGAGTTAAAGTTTGTTAAAAGTATCTTTCTAATCTATTTAATTTAAAAGTGAATAGTTCAATTAATGAAAATCACCATGCAAATAGAGCTTCATTATTTAACGTATTGTATTGAAATACAAGATTTTATATTTAATTTAATCTTTTAAACTCGGTTTAAAATCCAATTATCATTTTCAGAAATTTAATATCTCTAAAAGTTCGATTTTTGTAAATTTCACTTTATTACGCTATTTTTGGACAATTATATTGAAATTATGAACTATCATTTTCAAGTGCATCAGCAAATTCGTAAAAATCTATTGAATCAACTTCAAAACAACAGCTTAGAAGATTTAGTAAAAATTCCAGATGGATTTAATAATAATATGTATTGGAATATTGCGCATGCAGTTGCAACACAACAACTATTACATTATTATCTAAGTGGAAATCCTTTTAGAATAGATCAATATTGGATAGAAACTTACAAAAAAGGAACGCTTCCAAAAATGGATGTTTCTATAGGAGAAGTAGAAGATTTAGGTTTTTTATTGACAGAAACCTCCAAAATTTTGATGAAAGATTATGATGCAGATTTTTTTTCAGATTATACACCATATACCACAAGTTTTGGTTTAGATTTAAAGAACATACAAGACGCCATTATTTTTAATAATATTCATGAATCTCTTCATTTTGGATATTTGATGGCACAAAAAAGAGCAATAATTGGAGAGCAATATTAAAACTAAAAAAGATAATGAAAGACGACTTTATATTCGGATTGAGACCAGTAATGGAAGCAATAGAAGCAGGAAAAACAATAGACAAAATATTTCTACAAAACGGATTACAAGGACAAAACTTCGCGGAATTAAAAACTGCTTTGGCAAAATATAAAATTCGTGCAAACTACGTTCCTATTGAAAAATTGAACAGATTTACCAGAAAAAACCATCAAGGTGTGGTTGCTTTTATTTCTGATGTACCATTCCACTCCATAGAAAACATTCTTCCGCAATTATTTGAAGCAGGTAAAAATCCTTTTTTGCTTATTTTAGATAGATTAACGGATGTTAGAAATTTCGGAGCAATATGCAGAACCGCAGAATGTGTAGGTGTAGATGCAATAATTTTACCTGAAAAAGGAGCTTCTCCTATTAATTCTGATGCTATAAAAACTTCTGCTGGTGCAATTTATAATTTACAAATTTGCAAAGAAAAAAATCTTGCAAATACCGTAGATTTCCTTCAAAAATCTGGTTTAAAAGTATATGCAGCAACCGAAAAAGCACAAAAATTAGTGTATGAAGTGAGCATGAAAGAACCTTGTGCAATAGTAATGGGAAATGAAGAAACAGGAATTTCTAAAGAAGTGCTGCATCGTGCAGATGATAAAATAAAACTTCCAATGGACGGAAAAACCCAGAGTTTAAACGTTTCTGTAGCATGTGGAGCTATGCTTTATGAAGCTACCAGACAAAGATGGGTTGCTTCTTTGGAAGAATAAATTTTAATTAAAAAAAAATGAAACATTTGGTGCTTTTTATGTACCAATTATTTATAAAAAATCATTCATGAAAAAATTATCATTCGCAATATTCATCGCTTTAGCTGTAGTTAGCTGTAAAAAAGAGCCAAAAACAATTACAAAAATAGATCCTACAACAGGTGATACCATAAAAATTGAGGTTGCTTCTGAAGCAGATTCTATAAAAATGGTGAAAGAAATGTCCGCAAAAGCTGCAATCAAAGATTCTGCGGGTATTTATCAGCAAAAATTTAATTTAGAAAAAGGAAAAACATATCCATTTACAACGTATCAAAAAGAAGCTCTTTCTGCAGTTTCTCCAGATGGAGAAAAGCAAAGCAAAACAACAGAAAGTACTGATAATGTAACTTTTACAGTAAATAATATTGCAAATAATATCTATGATATTACCATCAATTTTGTTTCTAAAAAAACATCACAAACTGCACAAGGAAAATCTGTAAGTATTGATACGAGTAAACCTGCACCAACTGAAGAAAGTTTGAAAAATAAATGGACTCTTGACAAAGCAATGGTAGGAAACAAACTGAGTATGAAGATGGACAACCAAGGAAAAATTCTTTCTATCACTGGTTTTGAGCCTATTTATGAGAAAATCACTAAAACCATAAATGCACTCACAAAAGATGCACAAATTCGAAAAGGATTATTGGCAGAATCTAAATCTGGTTTTAATGAAGCTAATTTGAAAGAGCAATTTTCTAAAAATATTTTAATTATACCTAAAAAAGGTGCAAAAATAGGAGAAAAATGGACGGTTTCTGAAAATGCTTCACCTGATGGAAAAATAAAACTTACTACCAATTATATTTTAAAAAAAGTAGAAAATGGTGTTGCAGAAATTTCTGTTGCAGGTGGAATCCCAAATCAAACTCAAAAGCAATCTGAAAAAGGAATTACGCATAGTATAAGTTCAGAATTTAGCCAAAATGGTTCTTTAAAATTTGATGTAAATTCTGGCTGGATTATCAACCAAAACATCAACGTAAAAACTACGCAAAAAGAAACCATTAGTGATGGAAAAGAAAGCAGAAGTATGAGTACAAATTCTGCAACAAACGTAATTGTAAACCCTTAATTATCAAATAAATACTGTTATGAAATTTTTATTTCTTACCATATTAGCAACTATAATTATATTCTTTACTTGGAATATTTTAAAAAGAATATTTTTCAATAAATTTTATAATTATTTCGGGCAAAATGCTCCAAATCCAGAATCTTCTAAAGAAAAATCAGGTTCTATTAATCAAAAAGTAAAATGGGACGCAGAAACTGTAGATTTCGAAGAAGTAAAAGAAGAAAAATATGAAAAAAAATAAAAACTTACTGTTTATTGTTGGTGCGTTAATCCTATTTATCATATTAGGATTTTTGTATGCCAATCCTGTAATTTCTGGCAAACAACTTTTTCAACATGATATTGTACAATACAAAGGTGGTGCAAAAGAATTATTAGATTACAGAGCTCAAAACGGAAAAGAAACCTATTGGAGCGATTCTATGTTTGGTGGAATGCCAACTTACCAAATGGGTTCGCAATTTCGTGGAGATATTATTCAGAAAATTGATGATGTTTTGATGTTTTTACCAAAACCTATCAACTATTTATTCTTACTTTTTGCAGGATTTTTTCTTTTGGGAATGGTTGCCGTTAAAAATTGGAAATACGCTTTACTCGGAGCTACTTTTTTCGGAATGTCTACCTATTTTTATATCATTATTGCAGCTGGTCATAATGGAAAAGTGCATACAATAGCGTATTTCGCACCACTTCTTGCTGGGATTTTATTGGTTTATATTCGAAAAAAATATGTGGTCGGTTTTATTGTTACCACGCTTTTTATGGGATTGCAAATTGCTGCAAACCATGCACAAATGACGTATTATCTTTTCCTTGGATTAGGATTTTTGTTTTTATCTGAATTGATCAGAGCAATACAGAAAAAAACGCCGATGAAACACTTTCTAATTTCGTCTGCAATCCTCGCTTCAGCTTTTGTTTTGGGTGTTGGGATGAATTCTCAAAGAATTATGGCGAATGCAGAATATGTGAAAGAAACCGTTCGTGGAAAGCAAATTTTACAAGATAAAGTTGCCAAAAACTCCGAAAATGGAATGGATAAAGAAAGCATTCTCATGTGGAGTTACGGAAAATTGGAAACGCTGAATCTTTTTATTCCAAGATTAATGGGAGGTGGTTCTAATGAACCTGAAAGTGCAGAAATGATGTCTAACATTCAAGAAATGGTGCAAGAAAATGTGAAATCTCAACAAGAGATGGATCGTGTTTCTCAAGGTTTCGGAAATCTTACATATTGGGGAAATCAACCTGGAACTTCTGGACCAGCTTATCAAGGAGCAGTTGTTGTTTTCTTAGCAATTTTAGGATTTTTCTTCGGTTGGAAAAAGTACCGATATTGGGTTTTGGGAGCTACAATTCTCACAATTTTATTAGCTTGGGGAAGTAATTTTCAAATTATATCAGATCTATTTATAGATTATGTGCCGTTTTACAATAAATTCAGAGCGCCATCTTCTATTTTAGTTGTTGTAGAATTATTGTTTCCTTTGATTGCGATTGTTGGTTTATATCGATTTTTTAATGATGAAAAACTGACAGAAGATTATAAAAAGAAAATCCTGATGTATGTTTCTGGTGCAGTTTTAGGCATCACTTTACTACTTTTAGTTTTCGGAAAAGCTTTACTTGGTTTCCATACAGATAATGAAAAAACGTATTTACCTCCATTTTTATTGGATTATTTGATTGATGAACGTTACAAAATGTTCAGCACAGATGCGATGAAAGCGATTTTTTATGTACTTGCAGTTGCTGCAGTTTTGTTTTTTGCATTAAAGAAAAAATTAAACGTAAATTTTGCATTATTGATAATCGGTATTGTAAGTTTATTTGATCTTTGGACAGTTAATAAAAGATATTTAAATGAAGATAATTTTGTAGATCAAGTATTTGCAGAACAGCCATTTCAAACAGAAACCTCAGATTTGATGGTAGAAAAAGTAGGTGATAATAAAGAATTACAATCTATTTTACAAAATGCAAACGTGAACAAAGTTTTAGAAACAATTTCTGAAAAAGACCAAAAACATTATCGAATCTTCAATCAATTGATAAGTCCATTTAGCGAAACGAATACTTCTTATTTCAAATCTTCAGTTGGCGGATATCACGCTGTAAAATTGAGAAGATATGATGATTTGATTACAGAATATTTCAATGCTCAAGATACTATTCAGCTGAAAAAAACCTATTCTATCTTAGATTTGTTGAACACAAAATACATAATTGGTGGTAAATTAGAAGAACCCCAAGTTCAAATGAATCCGCAAGCAAACGGAAATGCTTGGTTAGTTTCTGAGGTTAAATTCGCAAAAACAGCAAGAGAAGAATTAAATTTAATAGGAGAAATTAATCATAAGAAAATTGCAGTAATTGGAGCAGAAGATCAAAAATATTTTGATGGCAAAAAATTAGCAGAAGATTCTACAGCAACCATTCAACTTACTGATTATAAAGCAAACGAACTAAAATTCAAAAGTAGTTCTACAACTCCACAATTGGCTGTTTTTTCAGAAATTTATTATCCTTACGGTTGGAAAATTTCTATTGATGGAAAAGAAGTTCCATACATAAAAGGAGATTATTTGCTACGTGCAGTTTATGTTCCTGCAGGAAATCACACGGTTTCTATGGTTTTTGAACCAGAAGTTATTGAAACTGGTAAAACTATTTCTATGATAGCTTTTGCATTGTTTATATTTTTGAGTGGTGGCGGTTTGTTTTTGCTTTATCGAAAAAAAGGAGATTTTTTTACCGCAAAAGATATTAGTGAGATTTAGTAATGCAATAGTTTACAAAATTTGATTATTTATGATTACTCAAAAATATTTAACTGATTTAACCTACAAAATTAATGGTGCTTGTATTGAAGTACATAAAATTTTAGGTGCAGGATTATCAAAAATTGTTTATCATAAGGCTTTGGAGGAAGAATTTCGAATAAGAGAAATAGATTTTAAATCTGAATTTAACATTCCTGTAATTTATAAAGATAAAAATTTAAACTGCGAATTTAAGTGCGATTTTCTAATTGAAGATTTGATAGTTTTAGAAATAAAAGCCGTAACACAAATACTTGATATTCATAAATCTCAAATATTAAACTATATGAATTTATTAAAAGTTCCGAAAGGTATTTTAATTAATTTTAATGTGAAAAACCTTTATAACTATGGGCAAGAAACTTTTATTAATAAGTATTTTAATCAACTTGATTAATTAAATCGTACAATTTTGGGAACTTTGATTAGCTAAAATCTTTTGCCTCTTTTGCGGTAAAAAAGAAATTTATACAGTTACATAATTTAAAACTATGAGTAATTTGAATTCATAAAAACTTCAATTTCGTGGAACTAATTTTAGACTTAAAAACAGTTCTATTTATTTTAAATTTTCCTCGAATAAGATTAATAGTAGTAGTTTTGCAAATATTATTTTACAAAAATGAATACTTTATTACGATACTTAAAACCTCACAAATGGTTGCTCATTTTATCTTTGTTATTGGCAACAATCAATCAGGTTTTCTCTTTATTTGGACCCGCAATTACAGGAAATATTCTCGATCAATTGGTTACACATCCCAATTTTTTTGATACCGAGGAAACTTTACCTAGAACATTGCATGAATTTCTTAACGGAACCGACCTTTATCACGGCGTTTTTTACTTTTTAGGATTGTTGATAGGAACTGCGATGGTGAGTAGAATTGCAAAAGCTTTTCAAGATTATGTGGTGAATGTGATTACCCAAAAATTTGGTGCCAATATTTTTACCGATGGTTTGCAACATTCAATGGCACTTCCCTATCAAGAATTTGAGGATCAAAGAAGTGGTGAAACATTGTCTATTTTAACGAAAGTTCGGGAAGATTCTGTGAAATTTATTACCATTTTCATCAATATATTTTTCGGAATTTTGGTGAGTATTATTTTCGTTTCAATATATGCCATTCGCTTGCATTGGTCGATAATGCCGGTTTATGTGGTAGGAATATTCATCATTTCTTTGATCACGAATTTACTGAGTAAAAGAATAAAATCCATTCAAAAAAACATCATTGCAGAAACCAATACTTTGGCAGGAAGTACTACAGAAAGTTTGAGAAATATTGAAATTGTAAAAAGTTTGGGCTTAACCAATCAAGAAGTTAAACGATTGAATAACAATACTTTCAAGATTTTAGGATTAGAACTAAAGAAAGTAAAACGAATTCGCTCTTTGAGTTTTATACAAGGAACGATGGTGAATTTTCTGCAACAGATGATTACTTTCACGTTGCTTTTCTTAATTTTTAAAAATGTGGTAACTCCGGGACAATATCTATCTTTGGTTTTTTACGGATTCTTTATTTTCGGACCAATGCAAGAAATCGGAAATATCATTATTTCTTATCGAGAAGCAGAAGCATCTTTGCATAATTTTAATACTTTAATGAAGAAAAAAGTGGAAGAAAAACCCCAAACTCCAAAAAAAATTGGTGCGATAGAAAAACTGGATTTTAACAATGTTTCATTTCAACACCGAACTGCTTCCTACAAAGCGTTGAACGACATTTCCTTTGAAGTAAAAAATGGAGAAACCGTCGCATTTGTTGGTCCAAGTGGATCTGGAAAAAGTACTTTGGTGAAATTATTAGTTGGATTGTATCGACCAAAAGAAGGTTCTATTTTCTACAATTCCATCAACGGAAATGAATTTGATTTTGATGAATTGCGCAATCAAATTGGTTTTGTAACACAAGACACGCAATTATTTGCGGGAACGATAAAGGAAAACCTCCTCTTCGTAAATCCTGATGCAACCGACGAAGATTTGCAATTGGCTTTAAAAAAATCGAGTGCAACCACATTAATAGAACGAGCTGAAAACGGCATAAATACGGTAATTGGCGAAGGAGGATTAAAATTAAGCGGCGGCGAAAAACAAAGAATTGCCATTGCAAGAGCATTGCTTAGAAAACCACATTTGCTTATTTTTGATGAAGCCACTTCAGCTTTAGACAGCATTACGGAAGAAGAAATTACTTCTACGATCCGAGAAATTTCTGAAGAAAAAGAACAAATAACCGTCTTAATTGCACACCGATTATCTACCATAATGCACGCTGATAGAATTTACGTTTTAGAACGCGGACAAGTAATAGAAATGGGTTCTCACGAAAATTTGTTGGAAGAAAAAGGATTA
>CAXYUO010000054.1:0-13064 GCA_964292185.1 uncultured Frigoriflavimonas sp. | reverse complement strand
AAACCCCGTCCAATTGATTTATTCAAAATTATTTTTAAAATTCACAAAATTATAATGCGTTGAAACCCCATCCAATTGATTTATTCAAAATTATTTTTTAAAATTCACAAAATTATAATGGGTTAAAACCCCGTCCAATTGATTTATTCAAAATTATTTTTAAAATTCACAAAATTATAATGGGTTGAAACCTCGTCCAATTGATAAAATGAAAATTCACCATTATTCACCAACTTCATCAATCTCCTTCATCAATCGATCTGTCTCAAAAAGAGCGACAATTATTTTTTGATAATGCATCAAATCTTCGAAATTAAGAGTTCTGCCTTTTCTATCTTTCAGCCATTTTTGGGCAGGTTGATATCCGCCGATGTAGAAATTCCACGCAGTTTCTGGTACATTTTCGAAATATTGAGTATCGTTGATGTACACTTTTCCGTAAACATTTGGTTTTAAGCCAATTTTTTGTTCAAAACCCTCATTTTTGAGGTCTGTATATTCGTTGTTGACGTCTTTTGCTCCTCTGTTGAGGTTTTGTATGTCATATTTGGCATCTTTTACCTCAAATTTGGGGTTATTTGATGAAAATTTAGAATTTTGAACTCCAAATTTGGGTTCTAGAACGTCAATTTTAGGGTCTTGAACGACAAATTTAGATTTAGCAATCTCATCTGTGGATTGTTGAACCCCATCTTTGCACTTTTGCATAAGTACAGATGCTTTTTCCAACACAAATTTCGGTTTATCTACCACATTATCGCCATCAACAGGATATTTAGTAATAAATTTTTCTACCACATCGCTTTCCAAAAGATGTATTTGGCGTATTTTTCCACCCAATTTTACCAATTTCCAAAAGTTGTCGGCGTTTTCTGGAAAGGGAACTCTTGGGAAATCTATTTTCAGAAATTCTTTGTATTTCTCTCTGTAATTTGGGGAATGAAGAACGGCATAAATGTAATCTAACAAATCTATGGGTGCGAAATTTTCCGTGTCGTCATTGCGAGGAACGAAGCAATCTGCCTTTTCGGCAACAAATTTCAAATCTATTTTCTCCGCAATTTTGTTTACGATTTCCATATCCAGATTGGGAATTCTTTTTGGCGTTTCTGCATTATCGTCTGCGAAAATGCCTTCGGATTCTGGGTAAAGGTAGAGTGGGAATAAATTGTTAGCTTCCTTCGTTTTATTTGTTGTTACACAAAAATCAGAAACAAATTTCGTTATAAATATGTGATAAAAATCATTACCTGCTAATTGACGTGGCATCAATAATCCAACATTAGATTTTCTCATGTTACCATTTACTCTATTTTGAGGTCTACTGTGAAATCCTGAACTTTTACCCGTATAAATTGTGTATCTTAAATCAAATAATCGATAATTAATTGTTTCAATATTTAGGTTGAAATTTTGTAAACTTTTAATTTCATTTAAAGCATTATTAACATTCCAATTTGAAGTATTTTTCCCTGCTTCATAGTTTTTAATAATAAATTCTGCATCGTTATTAATAACGTCATCATAAAATTTAGTAAGTTCATTTACAGAATTAAAAACAGTAAACTTATCTCTACCAGTCATTAATGGCAAACCATAAATTGAAAATAAATTATCAACTTTAAATCCTTCCTGATAAATATCAAAACCTTCATAATTTTTTTGAACGAAAAAGAAGTTTGGTGCTTTTGGTTTTAATGTAACAAAGTTTGCTGTTTTTAAAGAATTATTTGAAAGAAAATTATATTTAAAATCCCTTTTTCCAAACAAATCAAAATGAAAAACTTGCCCTAATTCATCTTTCTTTTTCTTTCCAGTTTTAATAAAGAAATTAATGGAAACACCTTGCATAATATCAAATATATTTTGATCAGGAGAACCATCTGGAGAAACTTCTTTTTTCTTAGCATTTCCATGTAAATCTATCGTATAAATTTTGTCAAAAGTTTTTAGCAAATGCCAACGCATTCCTCTAAAAGTAGGATTATCTAAAAATCCGTGAGGATTGATGTAAGCCAAAACACCACTTTCGTTTTTTTCTATAAAATGTTGTCCGTATCTTATAAATTTCACGTAATCATCATTCAACCAATGCTTTCTTTCATTAAAATGAACACCATCTACATATTTATAATCATCAATTAAATCGGCAATCCATTTTCCATTATTAGAAGAAATTCCAGAATACGGCGGATTTCCAATCACGCACATTACAGGTGTATCTCGTTTGATGTGGTTGGCTTCATTCGCTTCCGTGCTCAACCAATTGCTGAAAAGTGTTCCCGTATCTTCGTGATGTTCTTCCAAAGAATTGGTAAGGTAAATATTCAACCTTTCGTTTTTGGTAGATTTGTAGCCAGTTTCCGTCAAAAGTAAATCTAATTTCAGATGTGCCATTGCATAACTTGCCATCAAAAGTTCAAAACCATTCAAACGCGGGATCAGATGTTCTTCTACATAAGAATTCCAAATTCCCTGCATATTTTGGAAATTTTTGTTATAAATAAATTTTACAACTTCTGCCAAGAAAGTTCCCGTTCCGGTTGCAGGATCCAAAATCTGAACCTTGTGAACTTCCTTTTCTATTTGCTTGTAACCTGTTGGCGAACGCTGGTCTGCAGTTTGGGTATTCAGTTTTATCTTGGTTTTAGAAGTATCTGCCAAACCTTGCGGAAGGTTGAATTCTGTTTTCAAAATTTCATCTACACCACGCACAATGAAATTCACCACAGGTTCTGGTGTGTACCAAACTCCACGTGCTTTTCTCAATTTCGGATCGTATTCTGCCAAGAAAGTTTCGTAGAAATGAATAATAGGATCGTTGGTTTGCGTGCTTTTTCCAAAATTTTTGAGAATTTGCTCCACATTGGTTGCTCGGAAAACTTCTGCTAAATTATCTACCACCGTTTTTATGCGATCATCTATATCTGGACCAGCCACATAAATAAACAATTTCCGCAGAAAAGGATTAGATTTTGGGATGAGTTCCGCCGCTTCTTGTCGGCTAAAAGTATCGATAGAATCATCGTGCAAACGCGCTGCAAACATACCGTAAGCCAAAGTTTGGGCATAAATATCTGCAAAACCTGCAGGTTGCAAATCGTGAATCAGGATTTCTTTGAAGGTATCGTATTGTCCTTTCAGCGAGGTGTTTTCTTGGGTATTTTCATCAGAAGTGATGGCTCTTTCTAAAATGTCTTGCAGCAATCTTGCTTTTGCAGCCATCATTTCTGCTAATTTTTTTGGAGATTTGATGGTTTGAGAAATTTGGGTGCAGAAATCTTTAATTAAATTCTCAAATTTGCCATAATTTTCTGGGATTGCTACCACTTTGGAATCTGTAATTTCTGCAATTTTCACTTCATGCACCAATTCTCCATTCTGGAAAAACTGAAACCAGACGTAATCTGTGATAATTAGATTATCTAATGCTTTTTTGTATCGTCCAAATTGTTCTGCGTAAGATTTGCTGTTCAAATCTTTGCCAATGTCTTTGGCTTCTATATATCCGATGGGGATTTTCCCTTTTGTGATCACGTAATCTGGGTTTCCACAATCTGTAACATTGGCTGGTTCGTTGGTGATTTCCATTTCTGGAACGATGTTTCGGAGCAGATTTTCTAAATCTCCGCGGTAAGAATGTTCTCTGGAAATGCCAGATTGTAGGCGTTTTGCAACGGATTGAATGTAATCTTTGGTGGTCATTTTTGGGAGTTTAAAATAGAAGTTATGATTTAGTAAATGTCTAAAATTACAAATAATTGTGTTTTATACCACAAAAGTAAAAGTAAAATGCTAAAAATATAAGATAAATAAATATGACTGTCCGTAAATTGTTGCAGATTTCAGATCAAACGCATTAAAATTATTAAGGTCTATATACCCACAGATTTCACAGATTTACAATGATAAATGTACTTTTTACATTTTAAATGCTTTAATAATCAACTAAAAACAGTAGTTCAGGCAGAAAAATTATTAGAATTTTTAGAAAATCTGTGTAAATCTGTGAGATTTGTGTGCTACATTTTTTTAGTGCGTTTTACCTGACCAGATTTTTTTGCCACGAATACACGAATAATTGATCATTATTTTGCTTGAAAATTATGAACGGATTTGATTTAAATAGAGAACATTCGTGAATTAGTGGCAAAAAATAAAGCATTAGTCTACAAAACGGATAGCCATATAAATAAAAGCTAGCAAAATATAAACCTTTAATTTCGTGCAACTTATGTTAATTTTTGCGTTTTATAAAGCCTTAACTTTTGATTATTTTACTTCTAATTTCTATTTATAATTTTAAATTAGTCTTCATCTACTTTGCCAAAGTTGTAAAGCATAGTGATTATACTTTGGCAAAGATTATATAAAATAGTTTGTTTTATCATTAAGACTTAACTTACTGTATGCTTTAATGTTTTTTTACAATAAAGCTTTCACACTTAAAAGCTAATTAATAAATATAGATGGTAAATTTTAGGAATCAGTGAGCCAATGGTTTGTGGTATAAAATGATGTTTAGACAAAACCTTAATTCTCGTTTTTAATAAATTTCTTGATGTCTTCGTTTTCGCCATATAAAACTAAAATATCACCGCTTTCTAGTACGGCTTCGTAGGTTACAACACCTTGTACTTCGTTCACTCTTTTTGTTTTACCAAAGAAGTTTTTCTCGGCTACTTTTTTTATAATGGTTACGAAAACGAGGTTATAATTATTTCTAAATCCTATTTCTTCTATCTTTTTTCCTATGCATCTTGTAGGAATTGCAATTTCTACAACGCTGTATTTTCCACTTATTTCAAAAGATTCTACCATACCTTTTAAAGATAGTTTTTTTGCCCATCTTTCTGCTGTTTCTTCTTCCGGATGCACAATGGTGTGAATATCCATCGCTTCTAAAATTGTTTCGTGGATAGGATCTATAGCTCGGCTAATAATTTTATTAGCATGTAGTTTTTTCACCAAAGCAGATGCCATCACATTTGCACCTCTATCTTCGCCAATTGCTATTATCACTACATCTGTATCTTTGAAAGGCAAACCTTTCATGGTATATTCATCTGTTGCACTCATGCAAATTGCGTGAGAAATGCGTTCTTTTACAGCTTCTACCTTGTTATAATTACTATCAATTCCGATCACTTCATTGCCCATTTTTGTGAGTTTTTCTGCTAATGAAAGTCCGAAATTTCCAAGTCCGATTATTATATATTTCATTTTTTTTTAAAATTAAGAAGTTTAATTGATAAGAATTTCTTCTTTTGGATATCTATAATTAAAATATTTTTCGCTTTTCATTATTGCAATGAGCAAAGAAAACATACTTACTCTACCAATAAACATGAGCGCAATGATGATAATTTTACCATAATCTGATAAAGTAGAAGTAATATTTAAGCTTAAACCAACTGTAGAATAGGCAGAAAATGCTTCGAAAGTAAGTTGCATGATGTCTTTATCTTTTTCTACAATTACCAAAAGGAATATACAAAATCCTACAATTATTAAAGACAATGCGATAATGGCAAAAGCTCTTTTTATGCTGTTTTCACTTATTTCTCTGCGAAAAATTTCTGTTCTTTGTTTGCCTTTTGCTAAACTCAAAATATTGAGAGTAGCAATTGCCAAAGTACTGGTTTTTATACCACCACCTGTAGAAGCAGGAGAAGCTCCTACCCACATTAGAAAAATACAAATCATCAAAGCTGGAGCACCAATTGCAGACATATCTACAGTATTGAAACCGGCTGTTCTATTGGTTGCAGAAATAAAGAATGCTTCTACGAAAGCTCCGAAAGTGGAATGTCCTTTTAGAACGCCATCTATTTCTAAAAAATAAATGAAAACTGTACCAAAAATCAATAATACAGTAGCTGTAATAAGAATGATTCTAGAATTTAAATTCACAACCCAAGGTGTATATGGATATTTATCTTTCGCAAAATAACGGAGTAAAGTTCTGCTAAAAAGATGACGAAAATATTTGTAAACATTGTAAACAATAGGAAAACCTAATCCGCCAAAAATAAATAAAGCTGCAATAATAAGGTGTAAAGAATAATTGAATTGATAGCCAACCTCATACAAATTACCACTTAATGTAGAAAATCCTGCATTGCAAAAAGCGGAAATAGAATGAAAAACAGAAAAAAAGATGCCCTTGTTTACAGAATTGTTCAGCAATTGCAAATCTAATGTACTATAAATTATAACTGCTCCAAAAAATTCAATAATCAAAGTGATGATAAGAATACGTTTCAAAGTATTGAATACATCGCCTAATTTATCAGAACTCGTCATTTCGCTTAATGTAATTTGATTTGCATAAGAACCACTACCACGGAAAAAATACGAGAAATAACTAGCGAAAGTCATTATTCCCAATCCGCCAATTTGGATTAAAGTAAGAATAATAATTTTCCCAAAAGTGGTGAATTGTGTAGAAGTGTCTATTACGGTAAGTCCTGTTACGCAAACTGCACTTGTAGCTGTGAAAAGTGCGTCTAATGGTAAAATTCCGTTCACGGTAGCATTTGGCATCATCAGAAAACCAGCTCCTATCAATATAATTCCGAAAAAACTAAGGATAAATAATTGTGCAGGATTGATTACGGTTTTCTTAAAATCTATTTTTAAACTTGAGAAATCTCGTAAAAAGCAGAAAATAATTAATAAATAAATTATCCGTTTGTTGAAAAAACCAAAAGTAGTACTTTCCCAAAAATTATACTCAATTCTTGCAACATAATACATGATAATAAGAAGCAAAACACCAATCTCTAAATAAGATATTTTCTTAAAAAAGTTTTCTTTTTTGCGAATATTATAGAGAATAATATTGACGACAGTTAAAACAAAACTGAAATCATAAAAATAGATAATCTTTGTACGATAAAGCAATTCTTGGTAAAATCCTGCCTCGAAAATCATGATTCCCAAAGCGATGAAGCTTGCGTAGAAAGAAATAAGATTCAGCTTATTGGTCCACATTTTTTTAAAAATAATTTAATGTAATTTGAGATTACGAAAGTAAACAATTTTCTTTTAAACTAGTTTTTAATAGCCGAAATCTTTTTAAAAACGAACTAGAATCTTTAAATTTACACCATACAAAAATCGTTATGTACAAATCTATTATTCGTCCACTTTTATTCAAATTTGATCCAGAAGAAGTTCATTATTTCACTTTTTCTATATTAAAAAATCTTCCTTTTTTTGCAAAAATTTTTCTACCAAAACCAATTGTAGATAAAAGATTGGAGAGAGAAGTTTTTGGCTTAAAATTTAAAAATCCAGTTGGTTTGGCTGCAGGTTTTGATAAAGATGCAAAAATGTTCAAGGAACTTTCAAATTTGGGATTTGGTTTTGTGGAAATCGGAACTCTTACGCCGAAAGCACAAGATGGAAATCCGAAAAAAAGGTTGTTCAGATTGAAAGAAGATGCTGCAATTATCAATAGAATGGGATTTAATAATGGTGGAGTAGATGCAGCTGTAGAAAGACTTCGCAAAAATAAAAACGTTTTAATTGGTGGAAATATTGGCAAAAATAAAGTAACTCCAAATGAAAATGCAGTAGAAGATTACATCATTTGTTTTGAAAAATTATTCTCTGTTGTCGATTATTTTGTGGTGAATGTAAGTTCGCCAAACACGCCAAATCTGCGAGAATTGCAAGATAAAGAACCTTTAACAAAGTTACTTTCCACTTTGCAAGAATTAAATTTAACCAAGAAAAAACCAAAACCAATTCTATTAAAAATAGCTCCAGATTTAACGGATGAACAGCTTTTAGATATTATTGAAATTGTAAATAATACAAAAATCGCAGGTGTAATCGCAACAAACACTACCATTTCCAGAGAAAATTTAACATCAGAAAATAAAACAGAAACTGGCGGACTTTCCGGAAAACCATTAACAAAAAGATCCACAGAAGTTATCCGTTTTCTCTCCGAAAAAAGTGGAAAAGCCTTCCCAATTATTGGTGTTGGTGGAATTCATTCTGCGGAAGATGCTCTGGAAAAATTGGAAGCTGGTGCAAGTTTGGTGCAGCTTTATACTGGTTTTGTGTATGAAGGACCGGGATTGATTTCGGATATTAACAAGAAGATATTGGAGAATGTCGGAAGTTAGAAGTCGGGAGACAGAAGATGAAAGTCGGAAGTTTAGAGAAGTTAGTTTTTAATATATTTGATATGGCATTTAAGTTTGAAAAATTAAGAGTTTGGCATATTTCAATGGATTTTGGGGAGCGTATTTTCCAAATATCTTTGACATTTCCTGACCATGAAAAATTTAATTTAACTTCCCAAATCAGAAGAGCTTCAGACAGTATTGCGTTAAATATTGCAGAAGGTTCTACAGGACAAAGCAATGCAGAGTTCAGAAAATTTCTAGGATATTCCATTCGCTCACTTGCTGAAGTTGTAACGTGTTTGTACAAGCTAAAACTCAGAAAATACATCAATGAAGACGATTTTGAAAAATTATATGATGATGCATTTCAATTAATGAATCAAATAGTTGCATTGAGAAACAGCCTAAAGTAGATGAAAAACCTTTTTTAAGTTAGCTTGTAACTTCGGACCTTAGACTTTGGACTTCAGTCTTTTATTTAGAAATTATAACTCAATGCAAGTCCATTTCCAGCAGTTTCTATTTTAAAATAAGGTTGAAAAGCTGTTGATTTTCCATTTTCTGTTGCAATTGCTTTTTTAGCATTTTTTTCTGCAGCTATTGCAAATGGAATTCCAATTCCTACAACGCCAAGTCCAATTCCAGCTAAACCCCAAGTAAATTTTGGTTTTTCATTTTTTCCAACAACTTTCCCGTTCATATCATACGTTTTTCCTGATCCCATGATTGCTCGAGTAACACCAACTCCAATTGCAGCGCCTCCAAGTACAGCAAAAGCTTGCGAAACAGTGCTGTTTGTTTTCGCTTTTGCAAAATAATCTCTTGCTTCTTGGTTTTGAAAAACTTCTTTGTAATCTTTTAATTTGTAGGTTTGTCCGTCTTTCACCAGTTTATCGCCTTTCATACTCACTTGTGAAAACCCAAAATTCATCATTAAAATACTGATGATTAAAATAAATTTGTTCATATCATTCTAGTTTAGAAAACAATATTACTTATTTTTTTTGATAATTTAAAGGAAAAACTCCGTAATCGTATAAATAATTAAACCAACCAAACCTCCAACCAAAGTTCCGTTCACACGAATGAATTGCAAATCTTTCCCGACTTCTAATTCCAGTTTTTCGCTCAATTCTTTTCCTTCCCAATTTACAACAGTTCCGCTGATTAATTCGCCAAATTGATGCGTGTTTTTCAAAATATATTTGTAGGCTGTAACTCGAACCCAGTTATCGATTTTATGCTGAAAATTTTCGTCAGTTTGTAGATTTTGAGAAAGTTCTGCGAGGTTTTTTCTAATGTAATTTTTCAAAGAAGATTGTTCTTCTTCCAACTCTTTCGACAAAGATTTTTTGATAGAAATCCAAATATCTCGTGAATATTGATTGATTTTTTCTTCTTTCAGAAAATCATTTTTAATGTCTCGAAATTCTTCAATCCATTTTTCTTCGGTTGCTATTTCTTTGGAAAATGAATATAGTTTTTGGGTAATTTCATTTCGTAAAGAATGATTTTCATTCAATTCTACTTCTTCAAAATATTTTGATAAACCTTTTGTAATTTTATCGGCAATATTATCATCTACAAACTTGGGAATTAGGAAATAACTTTCCTTTTTCACCCTGTTTTTCACCATTTCTTGGTTATTTAGCACATAATCTTTTATTTGTTTGGATAGATTTGTAATGAGTTTTTGATGGTCTTTTTTATCTAAAATATATTCTAATCCATTGCCGATAATTTGATTGATTTTTAAATCTGCCGACATTTCTTTTGCCTTTTTACCAATAAAATTTACAACCGCAGTATCATCTAATTGATGCAAAATATCAAACACGATATTAGAAATTTCTTTTATTAAATTCTCTTGATTATTTTTTTTAGAAAGCCATTCTCCTACGAAATGCGAGATTTTTAATTTTTGAATATATGGACGAATGTTTTTTGGTGAAAGAAAATTCTCTACCACAAAATTTCCGAGATTATCACCTATTTTTTCTTTGCTTTTTTCTATTAAATTGGTGTGTGGAATTTTAATTCCCAATGGATGATGAAAAAGTGCGGTAACAGCAAACCAATCTGCTAAAGCGCCTACCATTGCAGCTTCGGAAAAAGCACGAATGTAGCCAATCCAATGTGCAGGATTTTCTTTCTCAAGTATTGTCATTACTACAAAAACTATTGCCATCAACAAAAAAAGTGCTGTTGCAAATGCTTTGTATTTTTGTAAATCCTTTTTTTTCTGCTCGTCGTTCATAATATAAATGTAGTAATTTTGTAGAAAATAAAACTTAAAACATTTTTAATTCGTAAATTAAAAATGAAAACAATAATTTTATCAATATGAAATATTTAACCGCCTTTTGTTTATTTTTATTTTTGCAATCTTGTTCTCAAACACCGAAGAAAACAAGCGTAGAAAATTCAATAATAACATCTAAAAATATAGAAAACAATATGAATAGCAATACAAAAAACAATCCATACTACTCTAGAACAGATAGAACAAAACTGAACGTTCTCAATTCTGAATGGAAAAAAATTCTAGATCCAGATTTATATGCGGTTTCTCGTGAAGCCAATACAGAACGTGCTTTTACAGGAAAATACAATGATTTTGATTCTTTAGGAGAATATTATTGTGCAGTTTGTGGAAACCATCTTTTTCGCTCAGATTCTAAATTTTCTTCTACTTGTGGATGGCCAAGTTTCTACAAATCTGATCCAGAAGGAACAAAATATGAAACAGATTCTTCTTTCGGAATGGAAAGAGTAGAAGTACTTTGCAAAAGATGCGATTCTCATCTTGGTCATGTTTTTGATGATGGTCCAGAACCAACAGGTAAAAGATATTGTATGAATTCTGTAAGTTTAGAATTTGTATCTGACAGTAAAAAATCTTCAAAATAGATAATGCACCATAAATACAAATGCTCCAAGATTTTTCTTGGAGCATTTTATTTTAATTAAATTTTAAGCTAAAAATTTATTCTACAATGAATTTCTTAGTTCCAATTAATTGGTTTTCTTCATCATATATTACCAAATAATAAACGCCAGATACAAAGTTTTTTACGGAGATATTTGTGCTATTTGTTTTATAGATATTTCTTCCAGAAGCATTCATTATATTAAAATTGTAATTGCCTTTTTTAGGAACTTTTATATATAAATTGTCTTTCACAGGATTAGGATAAATATTGAAATCTTCTATAAAAGCTTCTCTGGTAGAAAGTGTTGAGGTTGCAGTAAATTGAGAAACTACACATGCAAATCTCAAAAAACCATAAATCTCATCTGCAGGTTGAGCTTGCCCAATAGCAATTCCTGTAGGTTCAGAAGCATAATTTACATTTGGATTGCTCCAAAGATTTCTTCTTGTACAGGTAATTCCATTGTCGCTACATTCATCATTATATGCCATTATTGTTCTCCATCTTGTAGAACTTAAACTAGATGTTCCACCAGTTATTGCCGTTCTGTTCACATATCCTTTTTGATGGCTGCAAGGTGAAGTGCTTGTACTTACGTACCAATCGTGATTCAATCCCATATTATGTCCCATTTCATGTGAAAGAGAATAATTGGAAACTACACAGCTAGAAATTACAACAGAGTAAGCTGCGGTATTCGTATAGTTGGTAGAATTAGAATTTAGATTTCCTAAACCACAGGTATTTGTAGGAGTTGCAGTAATTAAACTAACTAAATCTGCACCATAAGTTGCTCTTAAAGTTTGAGCGTCGTCCATATAACCATCTCCTGAAGTTCTTAATCTTGTTAAATCTGTGCTAATGTTTCCAGATTCTACATAAGAAATTTCACCAGAATATACTAAGTTGATGGTTACATTTCCTGCACCACCATTTTGCAAAGCAGTATTGAAATTTGTAATAGCAGTTGCAACAAAAGAATTACTTTGTGAAGCTCCACCATAAACAGTTTTAGCATCTGTAGTATAAAGTACCATTACATCTATGGTTGAATTTCCACAAACTGGAGACACGCCACAAACATCTGCGTTTGTTAAAGTGTTTTTATTTCCAATTATATTTTCAGGAGAAATTAGGGTATCATTTGGATCATCTTGGTTTATTAGCATTTGCTCATTTACCAAAGAAACTGCTAAAATAGAAGGTGCAGTTTGCATAAAAATAATTTTTTCGCCTTTTGAAGATGCGTACATTCCTGTAATTACCTTATTGTATTCGGAAAAGACCATTTCAGAATCTGGTTCACCTGCAATTTTATAAACTGCAGAATTACTTTGGTTACCATAATTATATTTCTTTTGAAAAATTGCCGAAATAGTATTTCCGTTTGGCAATTTAATAGTAAAATCTTGTTCTATATTCGTAATATTCTCGGAATAATAAGAAGTAGAATGGTAAGATTTCGCCATTATTGTGCTTAGTTTTTCTGTATTAGAAAGACTGTTTTCATTTATTGGGTTGAGCAATAAATTTTGCTGAGCAGAGAAAAACCCTGCGAAAAGCATCGTAAAAAGTGTTAGATATTTCATGATTTAGTTTTGCTTAAAGATAATTATATTTTATTTAACAAAATTTTATATTTTAAAACTTTACATCAAAACCAATGTAGGCATTGATTGGCATTATTGGAGCGTAAACCATTCCGCCATCAAAATAATTTTTTGTATTTATTTGAACAATCTTTTGGTGTGCAATATTTTATAAACGATTATCAATTTTTCATCCACTGTAAAATGTATTCCGAAAGGAAAATTTTTGGTAAATGCAATTCTAATATTTCTGTATCTGCATTGGTATAAAAGAGGATTTTCTTTTAAAAAATCAACTGTTTTCCAAAACTCAAAATCGAACCGATTAGCAAGTTCTTCTGAAATATTTTCATAATATTTTAAACCATCTAAAAAATCATCCAAAGAATTTTCTTCAA
>CAXYUO010000053.1:0-13305 GCA_964292185.1 uncultured Frigoriflavimonas sp. | reverse complement strand
AATATACTATCTTTAATTCTTTCTGAGTTTTCATAAAAATCTTTTCCATTTTTTTCAGCTAATTTTGTTAATTCATCCATTTGTTTATATAAAATTGTGTCATGAGGAAGTGCTTTTTCTTTAATAATTTTTTGAATATCTAATTTTAATTTTGGTAAATTATTTTTTACCGTCCCCCAAACTAAAATATTATCTACCATAAAATATTCGTGAATAAGAAAGTTTCTCATCCTTTTTGATGGAAGCCAATCTACATCTGGATATTTTTCTTTTAAATCTTCACTAATATGATTTGTAGCTTCGCCAATTATTTCAAAACAACGGATAATTGCGTTCCTTTTAATCCAATCTTCATCGAATTCTTCAAAACTAATATTATCTGTAACCGAAAAAATCAAATCGATATTTTCACGTATATGAAAAATCCTAAGCTTATCTGAATTTGATTTATCCATAAATAATTTTTAAATCATTCAATATGTTATCTTTAATTAAGGGATAAAGATACTTTTCTGGCACCAAATCTACTGATTTATTAAGTCTTCTTTCCAATTCTTCTTGAATTTCAAAAAGTTTAGAGAAAGTCATATTACTGCTCAAATCAAAATTATATAATATATCAATATCGCTATTTTCGGTGTTTTCACCACGTGCAAATGAACCGAAAATTCCAATTTTTTTCGGATTATATGGTTTCATTGTTTCAATGATGATATTTATTTGGTGTTGCGAAAGCATATAACAAAAGTAATGAATAATATTTTTATCGTTTAATTTTCTAAATTTTTGTATTTGTTTTTTGATAAAGGTTTTTCTTCCTCAACTTCTTTGCTTTCAACATTATTTACAATTAATACAATCTCTCCTTTCAAGGTTTTACTTTTAGAAAAGGCGATTAACTCATTGATTGTTCCACGTTTCGTTTCCTCAAATTTTTTGGAAATTTCTCGGCTTAAACTCACTCTTGTTTCTTCCCCGAAAAACTCTTTGATCTGTTCCAAAGTCGTATTTATTTTGTGTGGACTTTCGTACAAAACTATGGTTTTTTTCTCTTCTGCTAATTGTTTCAACTTCGTTTGTCTCCCTTTTTTTGGTGGCAAAAATCCAGCAAAAAGAAATTCATTATTCGGCAAACCAGAAACAACTAATGCTGGAACAAAAGCGGTAGCTCCTGGTAAACATTGCATTTCTATATTTCCATCTGCTCCTGCTTTTGCTAATAAATAGCCAGGATCTGAAATTCCGGGTGTTCCTGCATCGGTAATGATGGCAATGTTTTGTCCGTTTTTGAGATCATCAATTATTTTCTGCGTCGTATGATGCTCATTGTGTAAATGATACGATTTCAACGGTTTAGATATTTCATAATATTTTAATAGTACACCAGAAGTTCTGGTATCTTCACATAAAATATAATCGACTTCTTTCAAGATGCGCACTGCTCTGAAAGACATGTCTTCGAGGTTTCCAATCGGTGTTGGAACAAAATATAGGATTCCGCTCATTTATAATTTTTCAAATAACTCCTTACAAAACTCTTCCAAACTCGGATCTCTTGCTCCCATCAAAAGCAAAACCGTGCCTTGTTTCAATTCTGGTCTCAATGCTTCTAATAATTTGTTTCTATCTTCCACAAAATGGGCATTTTTTCCTTTTTCTTTAATACCGATTACTAAATCATTGGCAGAAATATCTTTCACGGCGGTTCCGCCTGCATAGAAAATTTCGCTCATCCAAATTTCATCTTCTGGTCGTAGAGCGTCTGCAATTTCTTGAATAAAATCATCCTTTAAAAAACGGGTTGGTTTGTAACCGTGCGGTTGAAACCATGCGATTACTTTTTTTGCCAAAGGTTGACAAGCTTTTATACTTGCTGCACATTTTGCGGGATTATGCGCGTAATCATCGATGACCCAAACTCCATTTTTCTGTCCGAGAATTTGATGGCGACGATAAATTCCTTCATAATTCGCCAAACTTTTTGCACAAATTTCTAAACTAATTCCGATTTGATGAGCAACTGATATTGCAGCAACTGCATTTTCAACAGAATGTTGACCTAAGGAATTCATCTGAAAATTTTGATTTTGAACCTCAAAGCTTAAAGATAAACTGTCTTGTTTGAAATTTTCTGCAGAATATCCTGCATTTTTATCTTCAAATCCGAAATCGTTTTCTGAATTCGCAGACAAAGATTTCGCCAATGTATTAGATTGATTTACAACAAACAAACTCTTAGAATTGTTTTTAAATATGGTAAACAATTCTATCAATTCATCTATTTCTTGATGATCTTTATCGATGTTTAAAAGCAATCCTATTTCTGGTTCATATTGAACTACAGAACCATCACTTTCATCAGCTTCAATGATGAGCCAATCTCCTTTTCCAACGGCTGCATTACCTATTTTTCCTTGTTTGATAATGCTTGTTAAACCTGCACCAGAAATAATACTTGGTTCAAATTGGGCATCCAATAAAATTTGATACAGCATTGCAGAAGTGGTAGATTTCCCAGAAGTTCCTGCAACTGCGATTGTTTTTTTGCTTTTTGCAATAATTGCTAAAAGTTCACTTCTTTTGATAATCGGAATTCCGAGTTCTTTTGCTTTTTGAACTTCGAAAACGGTGTCTTCAATTGCGGTGGAAACTACGATTAAATCAGTCTTTTCTGAAATTCCGCTTCCATCTTGAAGAAAGCAATTAATTCCTTCAACTTCTAGTTGTTCTTTGGTTTTGTTATAGGTTTCCGGTAAAAAATAACGATCGCTTCCCGAAACTTCTTTCCCAATTCCTTTTAAATATTGAGCAATTGCGCTCATTCCAACTCCTGCAACACCAATAAAAAATACGTTTTGAAAGTCTTCTATTTTTTTAATCATATTCTATTTTTATTGGAATTTATTTTCAACCAAAATCCAAAGTCTTTGTGCAAATTCATCTTCTTTATCCCATTTTTTATCATAATAAATATCGCTAAGGTATTCTTTTGCTTCTTCTAAAGTTTCAAATGAGTTTAATCTTGCTACAGCATCATTCAAATCTGTTTGATTTCCTGAAAATAATTTTTTTGTGAATGCTATTCTGTCATTCAAATCTAATTTAAATAGAGGTTTTTCTTTTCCTGTTTCGTTGTAAAATGTAGAAACATCATTTCCTCCAAAAGCTGTGTTTTTATCAAGAAATACATCTTTAATAAGCGGTTCTATTGTCTTATTACTATTGATTTTAGATAGTCTAAATTTTTTCTCTTCTTCGTGTTTTTGTTCCAAGATTTTCAAAGTATCATTAGAAAGAAAATCTTCTTCTTTTGATATTTCGTTTGTGATATTTTCTTCAACTATGATATTAGAATCATCAATTTTTGAAGTTTCCTCTTTTTCATTGTATTCAGAAACTGGTTCTTCTAAAATAATATCTTTAAAATTTTGACGAACCCTTAAATAAGAAATATAATCTTGAAGATTTGTATTCTTATCATTCAAATTTAAAAATTCTTCAATGTTTTTAGTATCAGAAAGAGTTTTTAAAATAGCTTTTAATTCTAAAAATACTTTTTCAGAAATATCTTGGGTTTGCTGCATAGCGATTTGTACTTAAATTTTGCTTAATTTTGACCTAATAAAATATTGCTAATTTACCAAATGTTTTTAGAAAATACAATAAATCATGCGAAACAAAGTGGCTGGATGGAAGTCATTTGTGGATCCATGTTTTCTGGGAAAACCGAAGAATTGATAAGAAGACTTCGTAGAGCAGAAATGGCTGGACAAAATGTAGAAATTTTTAAACCAAAAATAGATGTGAGATATGATGAAAACGAGGTTGTTTCTCATAACTATAACAAAATAAGAAGTACTCCTGTAGAATCTTCAAACGAAATATTGCTTTTAGGTTCAAATTGTGATGTTGTAGGAATTGACGAAGCTCAATTTTTTGATGATAACATTGTAGAAGTTGCTAATACATTGGCAAACAGTGGAGTAAGAGTTGTAATTGCAGGTTTGGATATGGATTTTTTGGGAAGACCTTTTGGACCAATGCCGAATTTGATGGCTACAGCAGAATATGTAACAAAAGTGCATGCAATTTGCAAAAAAACAGGAAATCTTGCCAATTATTCTATGAGAATATCTGATAATGAGGATCTTGTACAATTGGGCGAAACCGAAAGCTACAACGCTGTAAGCAGAAAAATATTTGTAGAAGAGAGTTTAGCTAAAAAGAAAAAGTAGAATGAAATATACTTGCAAACAACTAGCAGATATTACAAATTCAAAAGTTTTTGGAGATGCTTCATTAATGGTTTCTAATATTGCTTATGATACTCGAAAGATTTTTACCCATCGAGAAACTGCTTTTATTGCATTAGAAACTACCACCAATTCTGGGAAAAATTACATTCAGAATGCTATTGATAAAGGAATAAAAATTATTATTTCTACAGAAAAATTAGATTTAGATGAAGATTTAACATGGATAATTGTAAAAAATTCTTTGGTTTTTTTGCAAAATTTAGCCAAATTTCATGCTGAACAATTTAATTTAAAAACAATTGGAATTACAGGAAGTAACGGAAAAACAATCGTCAAAGAATGGTTGTTTCTATGTTTGAATGATGATTATTCTGTCGTAAAAAGTCCGAAAAGTTTTAATTCACAATTAGGATTACCACTTTCTCTTTTAGAAATTTCTGCAAGACACAATGTCGCAATTTTTGAGGTTGGAATATCTAAACCAGGAGAAATGAAGCTTCAAAAAGAGGTTTTTTCTCCTAAAATAGGCGTTTTCACGTATTTAGGAAGTGCACACAGTGGAAATTTTGAAAGTCAAGAAGAAATTCTCAAAGAAAAAATACAGCTTTTTGAAAATTCTGAAATTATTATTTTTAATGGAGATCAAGCAATAGTTCAGCAGAAAATTGACGAAAAATATATAGATAAAAAGAAAATCTCTTTTGGCTTAAAACAAGAAAATTATATTCATATAAGCAGTGATTATCATAATAAATCAGAAGATATTACAATAAATATTGGATCTGAAAAAATACAAGTTCCTGTAGAAAATAGAGATGAAGCTACATTATCAAACATGCTTTGTTTGGTTGCAATTTTACATGAATTAGATTATACCAATATTCAAATTATTCATAAACTTTCTCTTTTAAAACCCATAGAAATGCGTTTGGAAAGCATTCTTGGGGAAAATGAAAATGTAATAATTAATGATTCCTTTAATCTGGATTTAGATTCTCTATACATCGCTTATCAATTTATTAAAGAATATAAAATAGAAAAAAGATGTCTAATTTTAACAGATTTCATGGAAGGAAAAGATTCTTCTTCTAAGTTTTATGAATACGTTGCGCAACTTACAAACCAACAAAATTTCGATAAAATATTTTTGATTGGAACTGAAATTACGCAATATAAAAATTTATTCGATGCTGAAACTATCACTTTTGATAACACAAGTAATTTAATTGATTATCATGGTATTAAAGAAATTTCTAATTCATTAATATTACTAAAAGGTGCTAGAAAATTTACCTTAGAAAAGATAAAAAATGTGCTCGTACTCCAAAAACACGATACCGTTTTAGAAGTAAATTTGAATGCTATTTTGCATAATATTAATATTCATAAATCGTTATTAAAACCATCAACAAAAATGATGGCAATGGTAAAAGCTTTCACTTATGGACTTGGAAGCTATGAAATTGCAGAAATTTTGCAGCATCATCATATTGATTATTTAGGTGTTGCTTATGCAGATGAAGGTGTACAATTGCGAAAAAAAGGAATTACCACGCCAATAATTGTGATGAATCCGGAGCAAAGCAGTTATTCTACAATAATTGATTATGATTTGGAACCAGAAATTTATAGTTTAAGGGTTCTGCAATTATTCAGTGAAAAATTAATTGAAAAAGGAATTCAGAAAAAATATCCTATTCATTTAAAAATAGAAACGGGAATGCATCGTCTTGGTTTTCAAGAAAGTAATTTAGATGATTTAATTATTTACTTAAAGGAAATGAATGTGAAAGTAGAAAGTATTTTCAGTCATTTATCTTCGGCAGATGTAGATTCTGAAAAAGAATATACGAATAAACAGGCAGAAACTTTTATACGATTTTCTTCTCAAATTAGCCAAAAATTGGGATATAAACCAATGTTGCATTTGCTCAATAGTTCTGGAATTGCAAATTTTCCTGATTATCAATTCGATATGGTGAGAATTGGAATAGGAATGATGGGAATTTCATCTAATGAAGCTGTAGAAAAAGAACTAACGCATGCTGTAGAATTTAAAACCGTAATCAGCCAAATTTCTCATGTAAAAAAAGGTGAAAGTATAGGATATAGTAGAAAATATATTGCTGAAAAAGATACGTTTGTTGCCACATTACCAGTTGGTTATGCAGATGGAATACCAAGAAGCATTGGAAATGGAATTGGGAAAGTTGGTATAAAAAATCAATTATTTCCTATCGTCGGAAATATTTGTATGGATATGATGATGGTAAATATTGGAGATTTGAAGGTAAAAGAAGGTGATGAAGTTACTCTTTTTAATTCTAATCCTAGTTTAGAAGAATTTTCAATATATTGTAATACAATACCTTATGAAGTTTTAACCTCCATTTCTCAACGTGTAAAAAGAATTTATATAAAAAAATAAATGCCTAGAAAATCCTTTTTCCTTTTTCTGTTTTTAATCAATATTTTAGGATATTCTCAAATTTCTGAAACAAAATCCGATGGAAAACAACCACGTATCGGGCTTTCTCTTTCTGGAGGAGGTGCAAAAGGTTTTGCTCATATTGGAGTTTTGAAAGTGATAGATTCTTTAGGAATTAAGATAGATTATATCTCTGGAACAAGTATGGGAGCTATAGTTGGTGGTTTGTATGCATCAGGCTACAAAGCAGATGATATAGAAAAATTAGTTTTGAACACCAATTTTTATGATGTAATTGCAAATGAAAAAACAAGGCAAGAAACTTCCTTTTTTAATAAAACCAATGATAAATATATCTTCTCACTCCCAATTATCAATAAAAAAATAAATATTCTCCCAAAAGCAATTTCTACGGGTCAAAAAAACATTTATTTGCTCAAAGAATTGTTTAAAAACGTCTCAAACATTGATGATTTTTCAAAATTACCGATTCCTTTTATGTGTATGGGAACCAATTTAGAAACTGGGAAACTTAAAATATTTGAAAGTGGAGATTTGGTAACTTCTATCATGGCAAGTTCTGCATTTCCATCATTAATGGATCCTGTGAAAGTGGGTGATAGCGTTTATATTGATGGAGCAATTACTTTAAATTATCCATCTAAACCTTTGATGGACAAAGGTATAAATATTGTGATTGGTGTAGATCTTAGTCAAGATTTAGCAACTAAAGATCAGCTTACTTCTGTTATCAGTATTCTAAATCAGGTAATAGATATGGGAATAAAAAAAGAAACCAATATTCAATATAATTATACAGATATAAGTATTCATCCAGATCTTGGGAAACTAAATGCTACAAGCTACGGCGATAAAAATATCATCTTAAAAAAAGGATATGAAGAAGCTTTGAAATATGCAGATATTTTGAAAAAATTACCTAAAAATCAGGAAAATAATCTACGAGCAAGCGTAAATCCTTTATATTCTAATGTTTACAAAATCGATAGTTTAGTTGTAGAAAACCAGAGAATTTACACTACAAGCTATATACAAGGTAAAATGAACTTAAAATTGCCCTCATTGCTTACCTACGATAAGATAAACACGATGGTAGATAGATTATATGCTACCAACAATTATTCTCTTATCAATTATGATGTAATTCAAGGTGAAAATTTCAATTATTTAAAATTGATAACTACCGAAGATCCTACTAGATTATATTTAAAATTTGGTCTTCATTATGATGAAATATTTAATACAGGATTGCTTTTAAATGTAACTGCAAAAAGGCTTCTTTTCAGAAATTCTACGTTTTCGATTGATGCAATATTAGGAGATAAAACAAGATATTCTATAAAATATTTTGTTGATAATGGGTATATTCCTGGTTTTGGTATTAGTAGTTATGGTACAACCTTAGATTTGAAAAATAATTATTCTGATGTTAAAGATACTTGGACTTGGTTGAGAAATGAAATTTTTATTCAATCCATTTTTAAAGATAGATATGCAATTGGAGGTGGAATTAGTCATGATTATTATAAATCCAAAAACCATTTATTAGACAAAAAAAACTTCATAAATCCTTATGTTTTCATAAAATCTGATACACAAGATGATGTAAATTTTCCGACAAGAGGTATCTTTTTAAACGCTGAAGGTAAAATATTAGACATATTAAATAGTAATATTTCAAAAAATGATATTCAAGCAAAAGCAGATTTCAGTTTCAATATTCCAATATCTAATATCTTTACATTTCGTGTCAATATGTTTGGTGGTTTTACTTTAGGAACTAATGTTGATGAATATTATAAATATAGATTAGGTGGTATTTTCAAACAAAATTTGAATAATTTTACATCTTTTGGAGGTTTCCAATTTGGAGAATTAAGCAGCAATCAACTATTATCTTCAAGCACAGATTTTCAATTCAAAATAGCAAAAAACTTGTATTCTACTGCAACTATTGGTATTTATAATGAATTTGATGATATTCAATTTGAAAAAGTTCTTAAAATAAATGCTTATACTACAGGTATTACTTTAGGATACAAATCTCCACTTGGACAAATAAAAGCGAATTTTACACAGCAAATTAATAATAACAAAGGGATATTTAGTCTAATTTTAGGTCAATGGTTTTAATATGATACAATACTTTTTTGAAAACATTCAACCGATAGAAATAGAACCAGAATTCAATATTTGGCTGGCTTCTATAATAAATCTTGAATGCAAAAAATTAGGCGAAATACAGTATATATTTTGTGATGATGAATATTTATTAGAAATAAATAAATCTTACCTTAATCATGATTATTATACCGATATCATTACGTTTGATTACGTGAAAGGCAAAAAAATTAGCGGTGATATTTTTGTATCTTTGCCGAGGATTTTTGAAAATGCTGCAGAATACGGTATTGAAAAAAACGCAGAGTTAAAAAGGGTTTTAGCACATGGTATTCTTCATCTTTGTGGATATAAAGATAAAACCGATGAAGATCAAGAAATGATGACTTACAAAGAAAATTTTTATTTAAATCTATTTCCTTAACTTTAATTCTATTAAAATATATTGTAAATCATTAATTTATAATTAATTACAAAATTGTTTCACGTGAAACATTGAAAAAATCAAATGACAAACGAAATATACGATGTAATAGTAGTTGGAGGTGGACATGCTGGTTGCGAAGCAGCTGCAGCTTCTGCTAATTTAGGTTCCAAAACTCTTTTGGTAACTATGAACATGCAAACAATCGGACAAATGAGCTGCAATCCTGCAATGGGTGGAATTGCAAAAGGACAAATTGTAAGAGAAATAGATGCAATGGGAGGTTATAGCGGTATAGTTTCTGATCTATCTGCTATACAATTCAAAATGCTAAATCTTTCTAAAGGTCCTGCAATGTGGTCTCCAAGATCACAAAATGATAGAATGAAATTCGCCGAAGAATGGAGAATTGCATTAGAAAATACTCCAAATCTTGATTTTTTCCAAGATATGGTGAAATCTTTATTGATAGAAAATAATCAGGTAAAAGGAGTTATCACTTCTTTAGGTTTAAAACTGAAATCAAAATCTGTAATTCTTACCAATGGAACTTTTCTAAATGGATTAATTCATGTAGGCGAAAAACAACTTGGTGGTGGAAGAATGGGTGAACCAAAATCTTTCGGAATTACAGAACAATTACTTGATTTCGGCTTTGATTCTGGAAGAATGAAAACCGGAACTCCTCCAAGAATTGATGGTAGAACTTTGGATTATAGCAAAATGGAAGAACAAAAAGGTGATGAAAATCCTCAAAATTTCTCCTATTCTGATACTCCTAAATTAAAAAATCAAAGAAGCTGCCATATTACTTATACAAACGAAACTGTACATGAAATTCTAAGAGAAGGATTCGAGAAAAGCCCAATGTTTAATGGCACAATTCAAAGTATCGGTCCAAGATATTGCCCAAGTATTGAAGATAAAATAAATAGGTTTGCAGAAAGAACAAGACATCAATTATTTGTAGAACCAGAAGGTTGGCGTACTGTAGAAATATATTTGAATGGTTTCAGCTCTTCATTACCAGAAGATGTACAACTAAAAGCATTGAAATATATTCCAGGTTTTGAAAACGTAAAAGTTTTTCGTCCAGGTTATGCAATAGAATACGACTACTTCCCTCCTACTCAACTAAAACATACATTAGAAACAAAACTAATTGAAAATCTATATTTTGCTGGTCAAATAAACGGAACAACAGGTTATGAAGAAGCAGCAGGACAAGGAATAATGGCAGGAATTAATGCTCATCTTAAAATAAATGAACAAAATGAATTTATTCTTCAAAGAGATGAAGCTTATATAGGCGTTTTAATAGACGATTTAATAACAAAAGGTACAGAAGAGCCTTATAGAATGTTTACGTCTAGAGCAGAATACAGATTACTTCTAAGACAAGATAACGCAGACATTCGTCTTACTGAAAAAGCTTTCAAAATTGGATTAGCTAAAGAAGAACGATTAAAAAAAGTAGAAGATAAAATAGCAAAATCTGAAGAAATAATTCAATATCTATCAGATAAAAGCTTGAAACCCGATATTATAAATCCACTTTTATTAAGCATAGAATCTCAACCTGTAGATCAAGCATACAGAGCAAATCAAATATTAACAAGACCTCATTTTACATTAAATAAATTGGAAGAATTGGAAGATATAAAAGATTTTCTTGCTCCCTACTCTACTGAAATAAAGGAACAAGCTGAAATTCAAATTAAATATAAAGGATATATAGACAAGGAAAAAACCAATGTAGATAAACTAAAAAAGCTAGAATCTATAAAGATTTCACCAGATTTAATCTTCAATGATATAAAATCTCTATCTTCTGAAGCTAAGCAAAAATTGACAAAAGTAAAACCTTCTACTATTGCTCAAGCGTCAAGAATTTCTGGTGTTTCTCCTTCAGATATCAATGTATTACTTATCTATTTAGGTGTTTAAAGAGAATGTTTCACGTGAAACATTATACAAAATGAGAGTATTATTTTATGCATTTCTAATTATTATTTTGAATAGTTGTGCTTCAGCTATTCCTAAAATCATAGAAAATGGAGACTTTATTTTTGTAGAAGCTGAAAATAAAAACCTTTCTGGGGCTATAAGCAGAGTTACAGAAAACAATCAGATTATATCTTTTGATCATATTGTTATCGTAGAAAAAGATAAAAATAAATTCTACATTCTAGAAGCTTCTGTGAAAAATGGTTCTCATAAAATGAAATTGAAGAATTTTTTAGCGAATAATAAACAAACAAAACTGGTGCTTTATCGTTTGAAAACAGATTATAAATTCTCAATTCCTGATGCAATTATTAAAGCAAATTCTTTACTTGGTAAACCCTACAACTCTACTTATATTCTAAATGAAAATTCTTATTATTGTTCAGATTTTATTGAAAGAAGTTTTAGAAATGCCAATATTTTTGAATTAAATCCGATGACATTCATTAATCCTAAAACTGGAAAAACTGATGAATTTTGGCAAAGTTTTTATAAAAAATTAAACGTAGAAGTTCCAGAAGGTAAACTAGGTTGCAATCCAAATGGACTTTCTCAATCTACAAAAATTGAAAAAATTATTGTTTTAAATTAAATTATTTTAAATATTTATTAATGAAAATTAAAGATCTATTTCTTACTCAAGATTCTTTTGATGTAATACCAACCAAAATAGATGGTATTCTACAAACCTCCCCTATTCCAAAAAATATAGGCAAATACTACGAAAGCGAAGATTATATTTCTCACCATCAAGATGAAAATTCTCTAAAACAAAAAGTATATAAACTCGCTCAATCTTTAAATTTAAATTATAAAAGTAATGTATTAACGCAATCTACAATACAAAATGCAAGAGTTTTAGATTACGGTTGTGGTGCAGGAGAATTTGTAAAATATATTCAAAAAGATTTTACAGTTTTCGGTTTTGAACCCAATGCTGATGCAAAAAATATTGCTCAAGAAAAAGCTACAAATGCAAAAATTATAAATAATTTAGATGAGATAGAAAACAATTCTCTTGATGCAATTACCTTATGGCATGTTTTCGAACATGTGGAAAATCAAGAAGAAATGATTGAAATTTTTAATAAAAAATTAAAATCGAATGGTGTACTTATCATTGCAGTTCCTAACTATCAATCTTATGATGCAAAACATTATAAAGAATTTTGGGCAGCATTTGATGTTCCAAGACACCTCTATCATTTTTCAAAAATAGGAATGAAAAATTTATTTCATAATCAATTCTGGAATTTAGAAAATATTAAACCTTTAATTTTAGATGCCTACTATATTTCTATATTAAGTGAAAAATATAAGAAAAATCCTCTTTTTTGGCTAAAAGGTGGAATTTTTGGAGCGATTTCTAATTTTAAAGCATTAAAAACTGGCGAATATTCTAGTTTGATATATATTATCAGAAAAAAGTAGAAAATAGATTTTTGATAGGTTTCTGAAAGCAGATTTTGAGCCTAAAAAACAAAAAAATATACTTTTTCATAAATTTTAAAGTAATTTTTAAATCAAGTATAAATTCTAGACAAAATATTTCTACACAAAAAAAACTCTACTTTCGTAGAGTTTTCAATTTATAAGTAAAAATTAAAATTTTTTAAGAATTTATTGCAGAAACTCCTGGTAATTCTTTTCCTTCCAAACTTTCTAGCATCGCTCCTCCTCCAGTTGAAACATAAGAAACTTCATTTTCCAAACCATTTGCTTTTACGAATGCAACACTATCTCCTCCTCCAACTAAAGAAAATGCACCATTTTTGGTAGATTCTATAATACTTTTTCCTAAAGCAATTGTTCCTGCAGCAAAACTAGAAAGTTCAAAAACTCCTAATGGTCCGTTCCAAAGTATTGTTTTAGAATTTAAAATAGCATCATGAACAAGTAATCTACTTTTTGGACCGGAATCTAATCCCATCCAACCTTCTGGAATTTCATAAATATCCACTTCTTTTCTCTCAGAACCATTGTCAAATTTCTCTGTTATTACAGCATCTACAGGTAAAAGAACTTCTACATTTTATTGGTTGGGTTTT
>CAXYUO010000052.1:0-13385 GCA_964292185.1 uncultured Frigoriflavimonas sp. | reverse complement strand
GCAATTGATTTTTCGGAAGTTTTCATCGTTTATTTTCGGTTTTTTTAGAAAAAGTCATCATTCCTACTCTGTCAAATTTCTTCAGAATTATATGGCTCAAAGCCATCGTTGCATTGATGGAATAATCTAGCAAACTCAAACCTTTGAAAGGCATTTGCATCGTTCTTCCTTTATCGATTAACATATAAATACGTTGTGATTTTTCGTCTTGATATTGGTTAATCATCAATTGATTTCGCCTTGCTGTAGCTTTCCAATTTATTTTCCTAATATCATCTCCTGCTACATATTCTTTTATTTGTTCAAATTCCATGGTGTGTCCCAATCTTCGGATTTTCTTAATTCCACCCAAAAGAAATTCATTTTGCAAAGCCATCAATTCGTATTTTCTAAGATGAATAAATGAAGGATAAGCAGGAAGCATCGCATCTTTTTGAAACTGAAATCGCTTGGAAACAAAGCCAATTGGCGATTGTACGAAAATATTTAAATTCCCGAAACTGTATTCTCCACGTTCTTTTGGTTCTAAAATATATTCTAAAATTATGTTTTTCTTAGACGAAATTTTATGTTTCAATTCAAAATCTCGTTTCTGAAACTGAAAAGGTATTTCATCAATAACTTTCACGATTATTGGAAAAGGAAAACTATTTTTAATATCTAATTTTATAGGGTTTTTATCTCCATTAGACATTTTTTCAGGTAAAATTCTATGTGAAGAAATCGGATTTTTTTCTAAAAAAAGGAAAAGATAATCTATAATAAAAACCAAAACACAAAGCACGAGAAACCCATGTGCAAATACCATTAATACTGGAAAGAAAAATGCAAATATATAGGCAATTCCCACTCCGAAAAGCGTAAGAAAAAAACGAGTGTTGATGTATAAATTTTTCAATTATTCTTAGTTTTTAGATTTGTTTTCCATATACTAATTGCTTCATTTAAAAAGTGTTCTTTTTCTTTTTCAGTCCCATCTATACAAACTTTGAAAGTTTCGTTATTAGATTTCGTAACAAGAACATATGGACAATAAGTTAGTCCAACTTGAAAAAAAGGTTCAATTTTTATAACGTCTTTATAATAAGCAAATTCTATTTTATTTTTTAAGGCATCTCTTTTATCTAACCAATAATGAGCAATTCTTCTGTTTGTAAAAAAATTTCCTGCTACATTATTCTTATATTCAGAATAAAATTGAATTACTTTTTCATCATTATCTAACAACTTAATTTCCTTTAATCTTTGTAAGTCCGTTTTACTTAAAGTTTCATTAGACTCAATTCTATTACAAGAAGTTAGAAATAAAAAAATCAGAAATAAATTTAAAAATTTCATATTATAAATATTTATTTTAAAAGTTAGATTTATTTTACCTTAAAAAAGTTTTAATTTAATCTTTGAAAAACGTTATTTTTTGTTCCTTTTGTGGTTTAAAAATTTATTGATGAGATTTTCGTTCCTCGCAATGACATAGGGATTTTATCTCGGAATTTCTATACTTTCTAAAATTTGATGGATGATTTCATCTGCTGTCAATCCTTCCATTTCTTTTTCTGGAGAAACGATAACTCTATGTCGCAGAACTGCGTAAGAAGATTCTTTGATGTCTTCTGGTGTTACAAAATCTCTTCCTCTTATTGCTGCAAATGCTTTACTGGCAGTTAATAACGCCAAACTTGCTCTTGGAGAAGCTCCTAAATATAAAAACTGATTTTCTCGTGTATTCACTATTATTTTCGCAATATATTCTAGTAAATTTTGCTCTACAATAATGTCTTTTACCAATCTTTGATAGGTGTGCAATTGCTGTGCAGTAATTACTGGTTTCACAACTTCGGTTTTATCTTCTAGCTTGCTTTCGTGCTGATTTTTTATAATTAAAATCTCTTGATTCAAGTTGGGATATCCAACATTAATTTTGAATAAAAAACGGTCTAATTGTGCTTCAGGAAGACGATATGTTCCTTCATGTTCAATCGGATTTTGTGTAGCGATTACCAAAAACGGCTCTTCCATTGTGTATTGGTTTCCACTTACGGTAATTTGCCTTTCTTCCATCACCTCAAAAAGTGCAGCTTGCGTTTTTGCAGGAGATCTATTGATTTCATCTATCAATACAAAATTTGAAAATATGGGTCCTTTTTCAAAATTAAAAGTAGCATTTTGCATATTATAAATACTGGTTCCCAAAATATCTGAAGGCATTAAATCTGGTGTAAATTGTATTCTACTAAAATCCACAGAAATGGTTTTTGCCAAAAGTTTTGCCGTGATGGTTTTTGCAACTCCTGGAACACCTTCTATCAGCACATGTCCGTTAGAAAGTAAGGCTGCCAAAAGATGTTCTACCATTTTTTCTTGCCCTACAATTACTTTCCCTATTTCTGTTTTTACACTATGCAAACTGGTTTGAAGTGCAGAAAGGTCTATTCTAGTTTCAAATTCGGGGGTATTATTTTCGTGGTTTTCCATAATTTTTATTTTTATAAATCTATTGATTTTATTTAAATGTTCTTTGAATAAAGTTAGTCCTCAATTTTTGAAAACATATTATTGAATATTTATGTGTCGCTCCGATGGAGCTTTGTTTTATTTTAAATTTTATTTTCTACAAAGGTTGAGCTTCTCCGAAGCTTTTTCACTCCTATTTTTAATTCTTTAATGCTACAAAGGTTGAGCTTCTACTAAGCTTTTTCACTCCTATTTTTAATTCTTTAATGTTACAAAGGTTGAGCTTCTACTAAGCTTTTCATTTTTTTTATTTTAAATTTTTATTTTTTTGATTCATAGAAGCCAAACCTTTGTAGAAAAGCATTTCTAACTAAAATGAGCTTCGTAGAAGCGAAACTAATTTTCATAAAATTCAAAAACATATTCTTCTTTATATTCAATCTCAAATTTTTTTAAAAATTCTAAATACTCTTCTTTAAAATTTTGCTTCTTATGATGCTCTTTTTGATTCAAAATATATTTTACAACACTATTTATCTGACTTTTTGAATATGAAAATGCACCATAACCTTCTTGCCAATGAAATTTCCCATTAAACCAATTTTCTTCATTCATCATTTTAGAAGAATTGGATTTTACATCTCTTACAAGGTCCGGAATTTTTACATTCAAATTATTATAACCAATAAAAATATGAATATGATCTGGATTTGCGTAAATAGCCAATAGTTTTTGCTTTGTATTTTGAATAATTCCTGTTATATACTTTTCTAATCGATTTCGTGTTTCTTCACTAATTACCTTTTCTCTGCCTTTTACAGCAAAAATGAATTGAATGTATATTTGGGAATAGGTATTTGCCATTTTATTAAAATTTTACAAAAATTCTCGTTTATGATTTACAAAGGTTTCGCATCTACAATGCTTGTTGTATTTTTATTTTATTTTCTACAAAGGTTGAGCTTCTCCGAAGCTTTTTAACTCCTATTTTTAATTCTTTAGCGCTACAAAGGTTGAGCTTCTCCGAAGCTAATTAAATATTTTTATAAAACTTACATTTGATATTATTTGAATTTTTATGGCTTCATAGAAGCCAAAACTTTGTAACATAAACTAACAATGATATAGCGAGCTTCATAGAAGCGACACTTATTTTCATAAAATTCAAAAAATCATTTCAATATTTCATCTAAAAGACTGTTCATTTTCATTAAATCTTCTTTATTCACAATTGCATACGGGTTTTGTGCTCGTATTAAAAAAGATACCGCTTCCTTTATTTTTTCGTGAGATTTTCCTGTTTTCAATTGTAATTTTTTAATAAAATCTTCATCTAAATTTTTGGTTTCTAAATAAAAATCTGTTCGTAGTTTATGCAGAAAATATTGTGCTTTTTTTGCCATCATATTCTGTATATCTCCTTCTTGAAGGTATAAATTGCCTATACTTTTCACAAATTCTACCGATTTATTTTCCAATGGTTTTATGATAGGAATAATGCGTTGTTTCCTTTTTGCATTGAAGAATATGAACAATAGCAAACCTGCAAGTAATAAATACCAAGCATATTTCAAAGGTGGATTTGCTATAATAAAACTGAGTGGTGAAGGTGAAGAAGAATCTCCTTGTGTTTCTGCAGTAAACCAAATTGTTTTTCTATTTGGTAAATAGCTGAAAACATTCTGCAAATACTTTTCTGCATTGGGTTGCAATAAATAATAATTGGTAAGAAAAAGTGGTTCTGTATGGTAATAAATATGACCTTTTCCTACATTATATTTTATGAAATTCGCTCCAATTCCATCCACAGAATTAGAAGATCCTAAAATTTCTATTTCTTTTGGTATATAAACGAAGCCATTTTTATTTGGAAATTTATCTAAAACTAAAGAGTCGTTTTTTAATTTTTCATCGGTAAAATTGAGCGTATTGCTATCTTCATAATTCAAAATACCAAATTCTGCTTTCAAAGTATCTGAAACTGCTACTAAATCTCCATCAGAAATAATCAGTACATCTGAACCAGCATCAAGCATTTTCAATACTTTTTTCCAAGATTCTTCATCTACATCTTGGTTGATTAATAAAATATTTTGTGGTTCATATTTTTTTCCATCTTGGTAATAATCATAAGGAGATTTTTCTACTTTTTCTAATTTATTATTTAAAAGTTTAGGAATTTCTTGATCAAAAACATATAATCCGAAAGGCGATTTTTCCGAAGTATCGTAGTTTTTTCTCCAATCTACAACCTCAGATTTTCCCATTTCTAGAATCACCAAAAGCACCATTACTATAATGAAAATAATACCGTATAATTTGAATGTTTTGTTCATTTTATTTGGTTTTATTATTAGTAGAATTAGCTACGTTGAAATTATCTTTTAAAATTAAATACCAGTTTTCATCTAAATTCTGTTCGCCATACCAAACATTTTCAAAAATGTAGGATAGTTTTTCGTAGTTAGCTTTTTGATCCAGACTTTTTATTTCTGATGTATAATCTGTATTTGTTTTTTCGGGATGCCAAGAAATTATGTTTTGATCTGCCATTTTCTTTAGTTTAAACAAGAAAAGATAGCGTATTGCAGATCTATAATCTTTTTGATTTTCAAATTCTGAAATTGCCGATGGAAAATTTATTTCATGAATATTTTCGTGCAAAACACCAGATGGAATTTCTACTTTATTATTCTTTTTAGAAAAGAAAAAACGACCATCTTTCCCTAAAAGAAAACGCAAAATAAAATATAAAGCCGCACCAATTATAAGAACTGCCAAAAATTTTACAAAATATTCTATACCATTCACAGTTTTGTCTGAACTTCCGAAAAAGCTTTCCCAAAATTTTTGAAATCGTCTAGAAATTCTTTCCCAAAGAGATTCTTTTGGTTTGATGGTATTATAATCAAATTCTTTTGATTTGTATTTTTTTCTATAATTATTTGTTATTTTCTTCGGATAAACGGTGTTTTCTGTAGAATAATTACCACTTAAAATAGAATCTGTATCAATGTTGTTTTCATTAATGGTAATAGAATCTAATAAAATTTCAGGTGTAATTGCATCTTCATTTTGAGCAAATGAAAATGAAAATAAGAACAGAAAAAGAAAGGTAAATTGTCTAAACTTCATGCGTTCCAATACTATCTATTTCATCTAAATTATTGATTCTGTGTAAATCTGTACGGCTATCAAAATATAATAAACCCGCATTGATGTATAAAAAGTTACTCAAAATAAGGGATGCCAAAACTGCAACTCCATAAAAAACAAATGCCATAATTCCCAAGTTTTCTAATTCATTTTCATTTGGTTTTACGGTATAAGCAGATACCAAAAGAAAAATCAAAGGAATCATGGTGAAAAGCGATGTAACTACTTGTATGATGATGTACATAATCAATGTAGAACCCCAATATTTCCAGAATGGAGAATTTTCTCTTTGATGATTATAAGAAAATTGTGATCGTAATGCATAGCTAAAACTTTGAAAAAATGTATTATTGGTATTCAAGTAATCGTACAATATAAAATTGATTACATTCATAATACTTGGGAAAACAAATAGTATAATTACCAAACCTATTATAACAAAAATCAATAAATAGGAAATCGCAATAATGATAAAAGCTAATGGAAAAACTATAAAGAAAAGACCTAAAAACAGATAAAACAACTTTTTACGGTTTGCTTTTATATCTGTTAAAATTTCGTCTGCTTTTATATTTTTATTTCCAGTTTCCTTTAGTCTTTTTAAATAAAAAACAGGGTAAGAATAATTGAGAATAGAAAGTGCAAGAAAAATTAGAAACACAAAAACGCCTAAAAGTATAAGCATTAAAGTATTTTCTTGAAAATATTGTTCGAAAAAATGACTTTGCCCATCCATATTTGATGAAAAAAGCTGTGAGAAAATTTCTCTATATCCAAAAACAAAAATTACCATTAATAAAATCAACAATAAACCATTGAGCAAAAAATAATTTTTGAAATAATTTTTCCCGTTATCTTTGAAAAATTGAAAAGTATCGCTTATCAATGTTCCAAAGTCTCTTTTTTTATAAAATTCCATCTTGCTGTAGTTTTTTCATTTTGTTAAAAACTTTTGTAGGATAAATAAAATAGTAAAATCCCATAACGAAAAGGCATCCAAAAATAATAATTAAATTAAGAATTTCTGGCATTTCTAGTGCATATCTAGTTACATAACCTTCTATAATTGCAGCTACAACCGTGAAAGGAATGGTGCTTACAAATATTTTTAAAGAATCTTTCATCCCGATTTTCAGAGAATTGAACCTTGAAAGTGTTTTCGGGAAAAGAATAGAAGTTCCTAAAACAAGACCTGCCATACATTCTATCACCATACTGAAAATTTCAAATGTACCATGCAACCAAATTCCTCGTAAAGAATCATTCAAAGCGCCATGCTCATAGAATAAATATTGAAAAGTACCAAGCATGATGCTATTTTGCAATAGATAATAAACAGAACCAATGCCTCCAAAAATCCCAAAAATATAGAGTTTTGCACCTACCATAAGATTATTGAACATAATTCCAATGGTACTTCCCCAATTAGATCCGCTTTTATAAACATCCATCGCTTGTCCTTTTTTGATGTTTTCAAGCGTCATATTGATGTAACCATCTGGTAAAATGGTACTTACAAATTCTTTATTGTAATGAAAAGAAATTACACCTATCAAAACAAAAAGAAAAAAGAAGGAAAATGCATAGTACAAATACCTGCGATATTGGTAGATAATGAGCGGAACTTCAGTTTTAAAAAAATAAAAAAATCTATTCTTTTCTACCCTTCTTGTTTTGTAAATTTTCTGAAAAACACTTGTAGAAAGGTGATTAAGATAGATTGTAGTTTTAGATTTCGCATAATACGTTTGAGCAAATGATAAATCATTCACCAAATTAATGTACAGCGAAGAGAGATCATCAGGATTTTTTTTAATTTTTCCTTGGATAACCTGCTCAATTCCCAACCATTTTTCTTTATTTTGTTTAATAAATGCTACCTCTCTCATTTGATTGCTAAAATAAAAAAAAATGTCGCAAATTGCTATTAATACTTCTCAAAATGTTAAAATAAATTTCACGCTTGCAAGTGTGGGAGAAAGAATATTTGCATTTCTAATAGACATCGTGGTTTTAATAGCATTTATGATGTTTATAAACTATGTGTTTTTTGATTTTTTTGGTTTAGATGAATATCTTTCTAGTTTTACGGATGAATGGTCTAAAATGGCAATTACAATTATGTTTATGTTTCCGGTTTACATTTATACATTTGTTTTAGAAAGTTTACTAGAAGGACAAACCATCGGCAAAAAACTACTTAAAATAAGAGTGGTGAAAATAGATGGTTATCAAGCACATTTTAGCGATTATTTTATAAGATGGATTTTCAGATTGGTAGATGTATGGTCTAACTTTGGAGTTGTAGGTTTAATTTCTGTGATTGTATCAAAAAACCATCAAAGAATGGGAGATATTGCATCTGGAACTGCTGTGATTTCGCTTAAAAAAAACATCAATATCTCTCATACAATTTTGGTAGATTTAGAAGAAGATTATGTTCCTACATTTTCTCAGGTGATGATTCTAAGTGATGATGATATGAGGATAATACAAGATAATTTTCAAATGGCGATGAAAGTAAATGATCAAGTAATCATTAAAAAACTATCCAACAAATTGCAAAGTTTGATGAAAGTAGAATACGATTACAAAGAATTTACAGACAGAACATTCATCAAAAAAGTAATAGAAGATTTCAACCATTATACAGGAAAAACAAGCAATTAAAAATTATTATTATGAATACAATTAACAATAAAAGTGGAAATGGCGGATACATTACTTTATTAAAAGATGAAGAAAAGGAAGTTGGCAGATTAACTTACACCATTATTCCTGATGAAAACAAGCTTATTATATCTTACGTGATGGTTTTTCCCGAATTTGAAGGGAAAGGATTGGGAAAATATTTGGTAGAAGCAGGGATAAAATTTGCAAGAGATGAAAATTTGAAGGTCTTTCCGCATTGTTCTTACGCAAGATCTGTGATGAATAGAATGAACGATGTGGACGATATTTTATTGAAATAAATTATAAAAAATAATCTCAATGCAATACACATTGAGATTTTATATTTATGAATTTTTTAAATTATAATTGAATTTTTAAGACAAACTCGCAAGTTGCTCATCAGAAATTTCCATGTTATGGAAAACGTTTTGCACATCATCATCATCTTCAAAACGATCGAGCATTTTCATATTAATTTTAAATTGCTCATCACTAACAGATTTCATTGTAGTAGGAATTCTTTCTAATTCTGCACTTTTAGCTTCAATTTTCAAATCTTCTAACTTATGCATGAAAGTTCCAAAATCCTCGAAAGCTGTGGTCACTATTACTTCCTCATCATCACTTTCTATATCTTCTGCTCCACCATCTATTAGTTCCATTTCAAAATCTTCCCAAGGCATTGAAATAGCAGTTTTATCTAGCGTGAAAACTCCTTTCCTATCAAATAAGAAAGCCAATTCTCCATTTTTTCCAAGATTTCCATCAAATTTATTGAAAATAGCTCTTACATTCGCTACAGTTCTTGTAGAATTATTGGTAGTACATTCTACAAAAAAAGCAACACCACCAAGACCATATCCTTCATAAGAAATTTCTTCATAGTTTTCTGCATCTGCTCCACTTGCTTTTTTTATGGCTCTTTCTACATTATCTTTCGGCATATTTGCACCTTTAGCATTTTGTATGCACCTTCTCAAAGAAGGATTAGCTTCTGGATCTGGACCTCCATCTTTCACAGCAAGTGCAATGTCTTTTCCAATTTTAGAAAATGTTTTTGCCATTTTATCCCATCTTGCCATTTTACTGGCTTTTCTATATTCAAATGCTCTTCCCATTTTAAATTAAATTATTTAAGCAAAATTACAAAATTTACACAAAAAAAACGCTCTCAAATTGAGAGCGTTTCATTTATTTTAAAAAGAATACTATTATTTTCTTTTCTTAGTAGCTTTTTTAGCTGGAGCAACTTGTACATCACTTTTATCCATGCTATTAAAAGCAGAACCATCAAGTGGAGTTACAACTACTTTTCTGTCAATTAATCTAGCTTCATCAGAAGCTTTTTCATCAACCTGTGCTTTTGCTTCACCTACACCTCTAGATTTAAGAGAATTTGTATCAACACCTCTAGCTTCTAAAGCAGCAACTACAGCAGCAGCTCTAAGTCTAGATAAGTTTAAGTTATAAACATCAGATCCTTTTCTATCTGTTTGACCTTCTACTACATAAGTACCACCATCTGTCATTAAGATTTTCGCAGCAGCATCTAATTTAGAATTAGATTCTGGACGGATAGTAGCTTTTCCGAAGTTAAAGAAAATGTTATTTAATTCTCTAGTTACTTCATCTGCAGTTCTATCTTTAGGTTTTGGACAACCTTTGTATTCTGCTAAACCAGGAACTGTAGGACAAGCATCATCTTTGTCTAAAATTCCGTCTTTGTCTGTATCTGGCCAAGGACAACCATCGTTTTCAACTGGTCCTGCAACTGTAGGACAAGCATCATCTTTATCTACTAGACCATCTTCATCTGTATCTGGCCAAGGACAACCGTTGTTTTCAACTGGTCCTGCAACATCTACACACTCATCGTCTTTGTCTGGAATTCCATCACCATCAGTATCTGGACAACCTTGAAATTCTGGTAAACCTGGAGTTTCAGGACAAGCATCATCTTTATCTAAGATACCATCTTTATCTTTATCTGTGTTTCCGAATCTAAATAATAGGGAAGCAGAACCTTGCCAAAAGTTTACAACATCAGATTTATTATCAATTGGATTAACAACATAATCACCTTGAATACCAACACCGAAAGCTTTTGTTAACCAGAAATTAGATCCAATTCCACCATTTACAACAAAGTGATCGGCTTTTCCAGTCATATTACCATCTTTATCATAAGATGCATAATATTTACCATTCATATCAGTTCTAGGGAATCCTAAACCTGAATAATCATGTCTTAAATAATTTGCTCCTACTCTGAAGTAAGGATCAAACCAAGAATTTTCATTCCAAAGACTGTTTTCTTTAAATTGAAGACCTAAACCAGTCATCAAAAAGAACTCTTTACCCATATTAACACGTTTGTTTTCAACGTTTCCTACAGATGTTTGCCAGTCAACAACCATATACTTGTTGATGTTTCTTGCAACAGTAAGTTTTGACAAAGGTGGCGTAATAGAATAATTGTTCATTTGAAAAATTTGTTCAAAATTTGTCAAAGACTTAAATCCAATTGTTCTGTTTACTGCCATATGATTTACTCCGTGAGCACCAACTCCTATAAGCCAAGGGTTTGAGGTAGTCTGAGCGAAAACAGTAGAGGCAACTGTAAGTGCCAATGCTGAGATTCCTAATTTTAGATTTTTCATAGATTTGTATGATTAAATAATTGATACTGCAAAATAAATACAATTTTTCCTTATATACAAAGTTTTTTATATGTTTTTTAACTTTTTTTAAGAATTCTATCTAAATTTCTTTTATTTTCTCTGCTTTTTATGCTTTCTCGCTTATCATAAAGCTTTTTACCTTTCCCAACAGCTATTAACACTTTTGCAAAACCTCTATTATTAATGTACAATTTCAAAGGAACTATTGTATTCCCTACATCTTTTAATTTTTTTTCAAATTTTGCAAGTTCTTTTTTATGCAATAATAGTTTTCTATCTCTTTTAGCCTTATGATTATAATAAGTTCCAAGCTTATATTCATCGATCATCATATTTATTAAATATAATTCTCCATTTATTATTTGGCAAAATGCTTCAGTAATTCTTGCTTTTGATGAACGCAAAGATTTTATTTCAGTTCCCATTAATACTATTCCTGCTTCAATTTCATCAGAAAGTTCGTACTCGAAACGTGCTCGTTTATTTAATATGGATACAGATTTTTCAATTTTCATAATAGTTGCAATATCTGAAATTAATTTTAATAATTATAACTTTTAATCTTACTTTTTTTTGGTACATAGAAATATTAGTTCTCAAAACTATATTTCAATCCTCATTAAGATGAATAACTTTTTGTAAATTTGCAAAAAATAAATAAATTATATGTTAACAGTATCCAATCTATCTCTACAATTTGGAAAAAGGGTGTTATTTGACGAAGTAAATATAAAATTCACTAAAGGAAATTGCTATGGCATTATCGGTGCAAATGGAGCAGGAAAATCTACTTTTCTGAAAATACTTACTGGTAAACAAGATCCTACAACAGGAAGCATCTCTTTAGAAACAGGAAAAAGACTTTCTGTACTAGAACAAGACCATTATTCTTATGATAGCTTCAATGTATTAGAAACCATACTTCGTGGAAACAAAAAATTATTCGACATCAAAGAAGAAATGGATGCACTTTATGCTAAAGAAGATTTTTCTGATGCAGATGGTATAAAAGCTGGTGAACTAGGCGTAATATACGATGAAATGGGCGGTTGGAATGCAGAAACAGACGCACAAACCATGCTTTCTAATGTAGGTATTAAAGAAGATTTGCATTATACATTAATGTCGGATTTAGAAAATAAAGATAAAGTGAAGGTTTTGCTTGCACAAGCTTTATTCGGAAATCCAGATGTTTTAATATTAGATGAACCTACCAATGATTTGGATATAGAAACCATTGCGTGGCTAGAAGATTTCTTATCAACTTACGAAAATACGGTAATCGTTGTTTCGCATGATCGTCACTTTTTAGATACCGTTTGTACGCATATTGGAGATTTAGATTATGCTAAATTAAACTTATACACCGGAAATTATTCTTTCTGGTACCAAGCTTCACAATTAGCAACCAGACAAAGACAACAAGCCAACAAAAAAGCAGAAGACAAGAAAAAAGAATTGCAAGATTTCATCGCAAGATTTAGTTCTAATGTTGCAAAAGCAAAACAAGCTACTGCAAGAAAAAAAATGATCAGCAAACTGAATATTGACGATATAAAACCTTCTTCTAGAAGATATCCTGCAATTATTTTTGAACAAGATAGAGAAGCAGGTGATCAAATTTTAGAAGTTAAAGATTTAGAAAAATCTAAAGATGGAGAATTGCTATTTTCAAACATCAACTTTAAACTTAAAAATAAAGATAAAGTTGCCATCATCTCAAAAAACTCTTTAGCAATTTCAGAATTTTTTAAAATAATAGCTGGTATTGAAAAAGCTGATAAAAGTGAATTTCTTTGGGGAATTACAACCACACAATCTTTCATGCCGTTAGATAACAACGAATTTTTTCAAGATAAAGATTCCAATTTAGTAGATTGGCTAAGACAATTTACCAAAAATGACGAAGAAAGACATGAAGAATATATGCGTGGATTTTTAGGGAAAATGTTGTTTTCTGGAGACGAAGCTCTAAAATCTTCTACCGTACTTTCTGGTGGAGAAAAAATGAGATGTATGTTTAGCAAAATGATGCTTCAAAGAGCCAATGTTTTATTAATGAATGAACCTACAAACCACCTTGATCTAGAAAGTATTACCACTTTAAATAATTCTTTAATCAATTTTAAAGGAAATATCCTTCTTGCATCACATGATCATGAAATGCTAGAAACTGTTTGTAACAGAGTGATAGAACTTACACCAACTGGAGTTATAGATAGAGAAGTAACTTATGACGAATATCTTGATGATAAGAAAATAAAAGAAATGCAAGAGCAAATGTATTCTTAGAATAGCTTCTAGCTTCTAGCCTAAAAAGTCTTTCAATTTATTTTGAAAGGCTTTTTTTTGGCTATTGATTTTGCTTCACTGCCGTCCGAAAGTTTTGTTAAAGTTTGTTAAAAATCTTTGTCGATCCTT
>CAXYUO010000051.1:0-13556 GCA_964292185.1 uncultured Frigoriflavimonas sp. | reverse complement strand
GTGTAGTTGTTTCCATCTATCTATTAATTATTTCTGCAAATTTACGAACTATAATTTTCTTATCCAAAAAATCAAAGTAATTAATACGAGATCTTACTAAAAAATATTTATTAGTAATATTTAATTCTAATTGTATTACAAGTATAGTTTTTTCATTGCTTTTACATAGTTTGTATAATGTGAAATAGCATCTTCATTTCTACCAGCTTCTACAAATGATACTGATGGTAAGACAAGATGGCTATAAATATGATCTAGAATTTCATTTTTGTTATTTGAATTATTAATGTTTGCAAGCATTTTAGGAGCAATAATTTCGTATTCCGAAATCAATTTTTTGTAATTAATATCGGGATTCATTACATTTTTTCGCAAATTCCTTAATATTGTCAATTCATGGCAATCATCTGGAAAACCTTTATGGAAAACACAAGCTGTGGTTAAAAAACACTCTGGATTCTCTTCATCACTATCAGCTTTGTATTTAAAAGTTATTTCAAGTTTTGTTTTTTCATTTCTAATTATTGCATGGCATTTATCATGAACTTCCATGATGAAAGTCTTGCCAAAATTATCATTAGCAAATTGAATTTCTTCTTTTTCCATATCGCCATTTCCAATTTTGAACGTGATGAAATTTAAGATTTTACCATCAATGGTTTTCACTGAAGCAGAAATTGCTTTGTAAATTAATTCCAATTTAGCATTAGCATCATTTGTGCAATAAATTCCTATTTCTTTATTTTCTTCATCAATTTTATTATAATCTTTCACAAGATTATCGTCAATATCTATTTCAATTGACCATTCTTTGCCATTGAAACTTGTTTTTGATACACTTTTGTAAGTTTCGTATGTCAACTTTTTCTTAGTAGTGAAAGATAAAAGTGGTAAAAAAGATGCTGCAATAAATCCAGAAGTTGTTTGTTTTAAAAATTTTTTTCTATTCATGATTTGTTTTTTTTAGTTTAAATCAAATCTACAATTTAAATTAATTATTTACAAACTGTTCGTTTATAGTTATTTATGTTGCTTAAAAAAGGAATTTTTATTTATAATTATAAATGATTATTTTTACTTCATACAATTAAGAAATGCCACTTTATAAAGATTTTTCTAATGCTCACGCTACTATTTTACTTTGGGAATATGATGATGCAGAAATTTTGGATCCAGAAACATTAATAGAATCAGAAAACAGGGAAAAAGTTGAAAAATATTTGCCCAATAAATTAGCAGAATATCTGATGATTCGCAAAATATTGAAAAACAATTTACCAAATCATAAAATTTTATATAAAACCATTGGTCAACCTTATTTGATGCCAAAAGATGCTTATATTTCTATCACGCATTCTTTTCCATTGGCTGGCTTGGCTATTTCTAAAAAACGAATTGGAATAGATGTGGAAAGAGTAACAAATAAAATTTTGAGAATTAAAGAAAAATTTCTTCATCCAAACGAATATTCTTGGATTCCTGAAGGTAAAGAACCAGAATTTTTAACTGTAATTTGGGTGATAAAAGAGGCACTTTATAAACTTCATGCCTCTAAATATTGGTCTTTGAAAAAACATTATGAAGTTCAAGAATTTACTTTAGAAAATTTAGATGAGGTTTCTTGTCGTGTTTTTGATGATGATTTTGAAGATGAATATGTGGCAAAAGTTCTATTTGTGGGAGGTGTTTATTTCGCAATTATTGAAGAAAATCATCAAATAAATTACAAAATTCCAGCCCAGAATAAAATGTTCTAAAAGTTTTTTTAACCACAAAAGAAACAAAGACGAAAATTGAAAATAAGATAAATAAAAGATAACAAAGCATCACGTAAATCTATTTTATGTTAGCTTATATATTACATTTTTGAAGAAAATATTTTCTGCTTTTGTGGTGAAAAATTAAAGGAGTTTCATGTATTTTTCTGTAATTTTTTTCTGTTCTGTAACTGTATCTGCAATTAATTCTAAAAGTTCCGTAATATTGTTTAATTCTGTCAATTTAGAAACGATTTGCATGTCTCTTTTATCATAAAATTCTTGTTCATCTATTTCAGATTTTCGTGCAGAAAGTAGATCTTCTACGATGTTTTCTGGTTCTAATTGGGTTTCATTTTTAAAATTTTCAGTATTATTAAATAAATGATTGACGCATTGCATTTTATAATTAATCTTATTTTTCCAGTTTAAAAAATCGATTTCTGTATAATCATTTTTTGTTTCAGAGTATTGAGAAAGCGAGGTTGTATAAGCCAAAATTAGATGAGATGTGGTTACAAATTGATGTACAAATCCCAATCTTTCTTGATTTTTTTTTGGATCAGAAATCATTCTTTGAAAGTTGTCGGATAAATTTGCCAACGAGATGATGGCATTTCTCCTTTTCATCTTGTAATTTTCTGTTTTATCGCTTTTAGAAATAATTTTTTCCATTACGATTAAGAAAAAATCTTGACTTTCTTTTGCAGATTTTTCCATCAAAGGTTTGTTCAACGCTTGTTCCCAAACAGGAAGTACAAAAAGTGAAACAAGAAATACCAAAACTCCAGCAATAATGGTATCTACCAATCTATCTTTGAAAACGAGATCTACATTTCCTGGATTCAAAAAATTGAAAGAAATGAAGATGTAAATGGTCATAAAAAATACTGCCCATGCATAATTGCTTTTCAAAAGTGAGAAACAAAATATCATACTAGAAAATAAAATTACCAAAAGTAGAGTAGTATCTGTAATGAAATAGAGAAAAATATAGGCAAGTATTGCACCTGCAAAAGTACCGTACAATCTAAGTAAATTGCGATGTTTGGTAATGCTGTAAGCTGGTCGCATAATGGCGATAATTGTAATTAAAATCCAATAGGCATGCCCAATTCCGAGGAAATTTAATTTTGAAATAGAATATCCAGCAAGCATTGCAATCACTAAACGAATTGCATGGCGAAAATGGCTAGATTTTAATGAAAAATTCTCAAGCAGAAGTTTTATATTCAATTGTTCTTGCTTTGGTAGAAATTTTTCATAATCTAAACCAGTAGAAAGACTTTTGGCTAATTTTTCATTTTGGTTCCATTTTTTATAAATATTTTTTACCTCGTCGTTTATTTCTTTCACTCTAAAAAGTACCAATCTTAACGACATGAATTTTTCTAAACTGCTAGAATCCAATTGAGCATTTCTCAACTGAAAAAAACTTTGAAAAAGTGCTTCTAACTTCTCATCTGTATCATTTTTTATTTTAGTTTTCACACCTGTTTGAAGTGCGATACCGATATTTTCTATTTCTTCTACCATTATTAATAAAAATTCATGAATTTTTGGTAGAATCTCATCTTTAGAAAAGTTTTCGTGAAGCTTTTGAAAATCTGTATTAGAAGAGATTAATTTGTCATAAAAATCGATAGAAGCAAGAAACATCATCATTAATATTCTACTTTGTGTAGTAGATTCGCTTACTATTTTTCTGGTTTTAAAAACTACTTCTCGGGTATCTTCTTGTAAAGATTTAATAACGGTTTGTTGAGAAATCAATACATCGAAATTGCTTTTATCATAGGTTTTTTGATCATAAAATGCAGCTTTTAGTTTAAGATATTCTGCTAGTTTTATGTAATTTTCTCCAATAAGTTGGCTTGCTAATTTGTACGGTCTAAGTGTAGAAACTATAAAAAATATGGCTAAAAACCAGATGCTTCCTGCTGCATAAATGAGCGTACTTTTCATTAAATGATCTCCTGAAAGATGACCATCAACAAATATTGAGAAAACGACAAGAGAAATACCTCCAACTGCAGCCAATCTTTCTCCATAAATACCAAGCATGGAAAAGAATAGTGAAAAAACTATAATTTCTACATAAATTAGATAGGTGTAATCTTTTAATAATGAGGCGATTATTGATATTGATATAAAACTTACAATGGCAAGAATTAAAGTATTTCTTCTTCGGATAAATGGTCCTACTTGATCTGTAAGACCTACAAAACTTGTGGCAAGTGGAAAAAGAAAATATTCTTTTAATAAACCGAAATGCGCTAAAAAAATGCAAGGTAAAACCACAGCCAAAGCTACTCTAGCTCCAGAAAATAGATATTGGCTTGTAGCAAATTTTTTTAATTCGGAAGTGTAATTCAATTGATGGTTTTATATTTTTTACAAAATTACAGAAAGATTTTAATAAAAAAAACCCCAAAAAAATTGGGGTTTAGTTTTGTGTTTTGAGATTTAATAATTTTAATAATCTTGTGCATTATATGTTTCTTCCCCAATATGCCAAGTAAGACCAAATCTTAAAGTATTGTCTAAAGCAGAATTTATTTTAGAAGTATTTATTAAATAAGATACATCTAGAGAAAGTGCGTTGTATTTCAAACCGATACCTGCAGTTCCGAATTGTCTTGCTCCTTGCTCTTCACTTTCGTGGAAATAACCACCTCTTAAGAAAAATGCATTATCATAAGAATATTCTATAGCTCCAGAAAGCATTGTGGATTTTTCATTTTTAAAAGATTTTCCGATACCTGCCATTACTCCTACATTTGGAACTTCGTAGATGTCTAATCCATCTCTGTCTTTTCCAACAATTTGAGAACCAGGAACCAAAAGTTTAGATCCTTCTACGCTTATTCCTACTTTATTAAGATCGTCTAAAAAAATATCGTATCCCAAACCTAATCTAGCCATAGTTGGTAAATAAGATCTAGAAGCATCATCTCCTGTATAATCTAATTTTGGTCCTAAATTTTGAACTGAAAAACCAGCATTTAATTTATTATCCATACCTCCTAAACCAGAAAATTTTGGTGAAGAATAAAAACCAGAAACATCTACTGCAAAAGAAGATGCAGGTTTCAAAGTTGTATCAGTGTTGAATCCACCAGACAAATCTGAGCGGATAAATCTACCTGTAACAGCCATAGAGAAAGAATCTGCTAATTTCAAAGCATATGCAACGTCTACTGCAAATTCGTTTGGTTTTGCTGTACCTTCATCTGCAATTACATCTGGAGAAACTATTCTTCTAAGATCTACTGATCCCATATTGAAATAGTATAAACTCGCAGAAATAGTAGATCTCTCTTCTTGACCAATAAAAGAAAAGTAAGAACCATAAAGTAGAAAAACATCATTGGTTAGTTTTCCTAAATAAGGTGTATAATTTAATCCAACGCCAGAAGTAGTTCTGCTAAATGGATATTTTGCTGCATTCCAAAATTGAGAATAAACATCTGGTGAAGTTACTACACCTTGATCTCCTAAACCTCCTGATCTTGCATCTGGAGCGATACGCAAAAAAGGTGCTCCTGTAAGAACTGGTCTAATATTGCTTAAATCTTGTGCAAATGCAACCATACTAACTCCAAGTCCTACGCTTAAAAGCAATTTTTTTGTTAAATCCATATAAATAATATTTTAAAGTTCAAAGATAATAATTATTTTAATAAAACCATCTTTTCAATTGCACTTGCTCCACCTTTGCATTTTTCTTGGTTCTGGCTTCTTGCAAATATTTTGAAAATATAGGTTCCTTTTCCTACTGTATCACCGTAATCATCTTTTCCATCCCACATTATAGCTTGCCTTGGTGTACGGAAACCTTCGAAAAAAGGTTCTCCCGATACACTTTGGCTCATTGTTCTCACTAATTTTCCGGTAATAGTATAAATCTGTACGTTCACATCCAATACATCGTTACAATTGTGTTCAAACTGAATGTATGTTTTATCTGTAAAAGGATTTGGCCAATTTAGCAATCTTTTTACTTGCAATTGTTGGTCTGTTTCATCTTTTACTATAAAGGTTAACGTTTCTGTTGTAGAATTATTGTTGATGTCCCAAATTTTAAATGTTAAAACATGTTCACCTGGAGTAAGATTTCTGAAAGGGTAGGTTACAAAACCTTTTTGATATTCTTTCAACGTAGGATTTAAACATCCGTTTCCATCTCCGGGATTATAAAAATCATTCAAAACTACGGTATTGATAATTTGTCCATCAAGAAATACGGTAATATCATGACCAATACCAGATCCTGTACTATTTATACCAGTATCATCAGTAATACAAGCAAGTAGCAATGGATTTTGATTGGTAATTCCGCCATTTGCAAAATTAGTGTTGTTCATGTATAATTTTACAACTGGAGGAGCTTTATCATTTATTCCATTTGGATTAATATCACCAATTTGATAAGGTAAATTTTCAAAAACATCAAAAACAGTATTGTCTGCATAAGCCAAAATTCTACCTGTTCCTACTACATAATTAATGTCATTTGGCACATAAAATTCTACTTTAAATTGTCCATTTACAGCAACGCCAGAAGCTTTTACAATTGGGCTTCCTTCTTCTGTGTACTGTAAAACTGGTGCAAGACCACCATCGTTATTTAAAGTAGTTTTAGAAATTCTTTTATCAAAAATATTGATGACTACTTTACCATTGAAAGTGGAGTTTAAAGTTCCATTATCATTGTTGATATGTCCTGTAATTGTTACAAAATCTAATGCTCTTATTAAATTTGGAACTGGTGTGGCAATATTATCAATTTTTAATAATCTTTTCGGGCGGCTCAGTTTCATTGCAGGATCTCCCAAGAAATTTACTTTAAAATGGTTAGAATTTCCACCAAAATTCTTTTTCGCTTGAAGATAAGAATCTCCTAATGGTAAGAAATCATCATTAAAAAGTTTAAAAACAGTCTTTGTAAATTCTGTGGTGAAATTTATTCCAAATCCTACATCAATTGCTCTACTTGAAGTAATCATAGTTGAAGCTCCACCATTTTTCAATTTCATTGTTTGCTCTCCTACAGAAAATAGATTCGGTTCGTCCCATAATGTGAATTCGCAGGTAATTGTAGAAACCAAAGGTGTTCTATTATAAATAGTATTAAAATTATTGAAATTTTGTACTTCGTCTGATGTTAAAATCCTTTCTTGTGCCCATCCATTTGGTCCACCATGTCCAAAATAGAACATGTACAAACTATTGCTTATATCATTTGAAATAACTTGGTTTACCTGAGAAATTCTTTGACCTCCTGCTGTACTCTCAGCTGTGAAAGCATCATTGTATAGTTTTCTTACATTGTATTCTGGTTTATCTGTTGCACCTTCGAAGGATTGAACAATTGCATTATTCATAATATTGTGAAAAGGTGTTCCTCCATCATTATCATCATCAGCTAAAAAATCTAATTTCATTCTCCAAACTCCAAAAGGGCTTGGTTGATTCGGGATTGCATTATAGTAACCCAAAGTTTTATTCAGCATATTTTGTGCTTCTGTAGTAGTGGCTGCAGGAATTCTACCAATTGGCACATTTGGAATTATACCAGGAATATAACTTGATGTTTGCGGTTCCGTCATCACAAAATAATCATCAGTAACGAATGAACTTACGAAATTTCCACTTTCTTCACTTTGGTAAGATGGGACAATATTATAATTATTTGGAGTTCTTTTTTTGTAATCGTAGGTAGTATCTCCTAGTACAAAAACGTATTTTAATGAACCAAGTGGGCTATTTAATTTTGAAATAAAATTTCTAATAGCTGTTACATCTTGGCTACCACTGCTGTATTCATTATAAATTTTATTAATATCTGTAATTTGAACATTGTAGTTGTTTTTTGTTTGATGGTAGCTTGCCAATCTTTGTGCTTGCTGAAACATTTCTGGTTGCGTGATGATTAAATAATCCACATTTGCCAAAGCTTGCAGGTTTTGATTAGCTATTTTTCCTACAAAAGTTGGTGAGAAAGCTGCATCTGCACGAAATGCTACAAATTCATTATTAAAAGATGTATTATCTGTTAAATATCCAAAGTTAAAAACTGAAGTATTTCCAGATTTATTTACTCTTTTAGTAGCATTTGTAATATCCGCAACATCCCAAATTTGCTCTAAATTACTAGTATTCGATAAAGAAAATCCGTAATTTGTATTGTTTCCACTTGCAAGAGAAAAATCTCTAAAATTCATTTGAGAACCATTGAAATTTAGGTTTTCTTTATACTGAACTTCTGTATAATCATTGTAAAAAACACCATTCGGATTGCTAGAAATGTTTGGGGTATAATTAAAAGTAATAGTACTGCCTTGCAAATTATTTATAGTACCAGCATACCTTAAAGGAGTATAAATTTGTCCTGCTCCAGATGTAACAGTTTGTGTAGAATTATTTTGCGAATTAATATCAAATTTAATATTAGTTCCTTGTGCTTTATAAGCTACAACTTGAGTTCTGTATTTCACCAAATCTCCAGCTTGAATAGGAGATTTTGTAGTAAAAGAAATACTCTTTGGAGAAGTGAAATAGGCGTCATCTAGCCAAATTCTACCAAGTTTTAAAAGATTCACATCATCTTCGTTTACTACTTGATAGTCATCATATCTGGTTATAAGTGTACTTGGTAAATTGACATCTACACTTTGCACTCTTTTTCCAGGACCTTTATCAAAATTAATGAAATAGTAGGAAAAATCTTCGTAAATATTTTTCAAATTATTACTTCTATCTGTTCGTGTATCCGTTCTTTTAAAACCGTTTCCATTACTATAATCAAAAAGATTATAACCATTCGGACCTTGAGCATAGAAAAGTGCATAATCTCCATCATTCCAAACGCCATCATCTTCTCCTACAACTTGAATTGCATTTTCTTGCAATGCATCATATTTTGTATCTAGGTTATATTCTGATAGCATAACACCACCATTTCCGTAGATTCTAAAATTTCTCGGATTTACAGAATTAGGATTTATGCCATTGCTTTGTAGAAATTGGGTTGTAATTTTAAAAACTCCAGATTTATCAATCTTAATTTTATAAAAATCACCAGAAGAAAGAGGGTTTATTGTAGTACCAACTTTTGCAGAGCCGCTTTTTGGTAAATCAGAAGCTGTACTAGATAAAGTAAAAGATTCTACTCTTTGTAAAATATTGTTTCGATATCTGAATAAAGACAAAGAAATCGAAGCCGCTTCACCATTTTCATCTTTAAAATAGGAAATTCCAGAAATTTCATTCTCTGTTAAATTTGCTTTATCAAGGTCGTACAAATCTTTTTCCGCAATATTTTCCCATTGAATGTTTTCAATTTTCAAATTATTTTGCTGAACTTTTTGTTTTATATTAATAAATATATTATTTTGGTCGAATGAAAATCCATCGTTTTGGAAATGGGGTAAATTCATTTTCACTACTCCAAAATCTTGTATTTTTGCACCATCCCATTGGATGTTAATCCGTTGAGAGAAAAATAAACTATTGAAAATTATTAAAAATAAAAAAGTAAGGGAACGAATCATATTAAAATTGTTTTTCTAAATTACAAATTAAACGAAAATTTATAAAATATTGTATGCTTCAATAAAATAAATTTCAATTGATTTAGTAAAAAAATGAAAATTTTACTTGATTTATTAATAAAAAAATTATTTCTTTGTACTTTGTAAATATTAATTAAACTATGAAAAACCTAAAGTTATTTTCATTAATAGCACTCAGTTCTGCATTTATACTAGCTAGTTGTGGCGGTAATGGAACAAGTAAAGGAGGCGGAACCAAAAGTTTTGTAAGTAAAACAGGTTGGAAACCAAACGACAACAAAGGTTGGTTTTTTGCTGGTAAACAGCAAAAACAAAAAGGTTGGCCAGGTATGGTTCTTGTGGAAGGCGGTACATTTACAATGGGTCTTGTTAAAGATGATGTGATGCACGATTGGAACAATTCCCCACATAGAATGCAAGTAAGCTCTTTCTTTATGGGTGAAACAGAAATCACCAATTATGAATACCGTGAGTATTTAACTTGGTTAAAATATGTATTTCCACCATCAGATCCAGATTTTAAAGAAATTTATAACGGAGCATTGCCAGATACTTTGCTTTGGGATAATAAATTATCTAGAAACGACAATGCAACCAATTATTTCAGAGCTCCAGAATATGATTATTATCCTGTAGTTGGTGTAAGTTGGTTACAAGCTAATAGATATTGTGAATGGTTAACCAATAGAGCAAATGAAAAAGCTTTAATGGAAGCCGGAATTATTTCTAAAGATTTGTACATCAATGACTCTAATAATGTTGGTGGTACTGCTTTTAATATGGATAAATTCAAATCCAATGATCCAGAAATGGATGCTTATATAAATAAGCAAAGAAAAGATCAAAGGTCAGGAATGAAAAATGTAAACCAAAGAATATTGGCTGCGAATAGCGCTCCTAATTCAGATTTGGTTACTAAATTCAGGCTTCCTACAGAAGTAGAATGGGAATTTGCAGCTTTAGGTGTTGAGAAAAATAGAGAATATAATAATCTATTAGGAAAAACTCCAGAAATTGAAAATCTAAGATCAGGAAAAGGTAAAGATGCTGGAATGTTTTTAGAAAATTTCAAATATGGAACTGGAGATTATTCTGGTGTACCAGGTTGGAAAAATGATGGAGCAGCAAAAACTGCAGACGTTAAAGATTTTCCTTCAAACGATATAGGGATTTACGGAATGTTCGGTAATGTAGCAGAATGGTGTGCAGATGTTTATAGACCAATAATAGATGCAGAGTATAGTGATTTTAACTACTTTAGAGGAAATAAAACTCAAAAAGTACTTAGAAATGGTGATGGTAGCTACAGAAAAGTAGAAACTGGATCTATTAAGTATGATACTTTGAATGATGGTAGAATAGTTTACAGAAATCTTCCAGGTGAATACCAAAGAGAAGTAATTGCAGATTATAGTAATTTTAGAGATGGTGATAGAGAATCTTCTTTAGATTATAATAAAGCTACTGATAGTACTGATCCTAATTTCAGCATGTACAATTCTCCTAAGAAAAATTTCTATGTAGATGGTAATGGAAAAGTGATTTTAGAAAAAGATAAAAAAGACAGAACTTCTCAAATGTCCAATTACATAAGAGTTGTAAAAGGAGGTTCTTGGCAAGATTCAGCTTATTGGTTGGATCCAGGTCAAAGAAGATTTAAAGATGAAAAGCAAGCTTATGGATGGATTGGTTTCCGTGTTGCACAAGATGCTAAATCTAACGAAAAAAGTAGAACAAGAAGATAATTTCTTTTAAATATTTTTATAATCCTTCCTATTTTTAGGAAGGATTTTTTATTTTTACATTATGAACGTAGAAAATTTTTACCCTATCTATAAAACGTGTAATGCCGTACAAATAGACTCTAGAAAACTTAAAAATAATGATTTGTTTTTTGCCTTTTCTGGAGATACTTTTAATGCAGCAACTCTTGCTGAAAAAGCGATTGAAAATGGAGCTTTAGCTGTAATTGTAGAACTGAAAGAATTTGAAAACATAGATAAAAATATTTTTTATGTAAATTCTACATTACAATTTCTTCAAGACTTAGCAAAATACCATCGTTCTCAATTGCAAATTCCTATTATTGGTCTTACAGGAAGTAATGGAAAAACCACAACTAAAGAAATTATTCATGCCGTACTTTCGCAAAAATATAATGTACAATGTACTGTTGGGAATTTAAATAACCATATCGGTGTACCATTAACATTGCTTTCTATATCTTCAAAGCATGAAATAGCTGTTGTAGAAATGGGTGCAAATCATCAAAAAGAAATAGAATTTCTATGCGAAATTGCAAAACCAACAATTGGTTATATTACGAATTTTGGGAAAGCACATTTAGAAGGTTTTGGTGGTTTTGATGGTGTGATAAAAGGTAAATCCGAACTTTATACATACTTAATAGATAATCATAGTACAATTTTAGTAAACGAAACAGATCCTATTCAAGTAGAAAAAACCAATCAATATTCGCATAAAATTACATTTGGTTTACAAAATTCCAACTTTCATTTTGAGAATTTTAATGCCAATAATTTCGTTGGAATTGTTTATAATAACCAAAAAATGCAATCTCAATTGACTGGAAATTATAATTTTTCTAATCTTTCTGCAGCAGTTGCTCTTGGTTTATACTTTGAATTGGACCTAATTTCTATAAAAAATGCAATAGAAAATTATCAACCAACCAATATGAGATCGCAAATTGTAGAAAAAAACGGGGTAACTTTAGTATTAGATACTTATAATGCGAACCCCAGTTCTATGAAAGAATCTTTGCAAAACTTTCAAACTTTCTCTGGTACAAAAACCATTATTATTGGAGATATGCTAGAATTAGGAATAGAAAGTGAAATTGAACATACAAATATTCTAAAATTAGCATCAATTTTAAATTTCGAACAAATAATTACTGTTGGTAAGAATTTCCAAAATGTGAGTCAATATAAAAGTAGTTTTTTGAATACAGATGAACTGATTTCATTCTTAAAAGAGAATAAAATTACCTCTGAAAACATTCTATTAAAGGGTTCTAGAGGTATAGCTTTAGAAAAAATAATAGATTTTCTCTAAATTATAGCCTTTGTAATTTGTTTTTTGATGAATTATCTAAAAATTCAAATTGAAAATTGTAATTATTAATTATTAAAATAGAAATTTAAGAGAATTCTTTCAATATTAATTTTATATTTTGAAATGTAGAAGGATAAACTTCTTCTTGAATTTCTACCTTATTTTTCCAAGAAACAGCCGTAATTCCTTCTTCTGCTTGTGGTACAGCCAATTGATTTCCTGTATTCAACATAGAAAACCAGTGTGTGATTTTCAATATTTTCTGTAAATTTCTATCAATGTAAACATGATAAGTTTGAGTTAGAAATTCTATAATTTTCAATTCACTAATCCCAGTTTCTTCACTAACTTCCCTTATAGCAGCACTTTCAATAGATTCTCCTCTTTCTATTTTCCCTTTTGGTAAATCCCATTTACCGAGTCTTTTGATAAATAAAATTCTATCTTCATCATTTTTCACAATTCCTCCTGCAGCTTCTATTCTAAAAAATAATTTTGAAAATTCTTTCCAAAGTTGATCTATATTTTCGTGATAAATGTTCACATTTTTGCAAGGTGTGTTTAGCAAAAGGTCGATTCCCATTTCTAAACTATCTGAATTTTCAAAATTTATTACTTTTTCGTATTCCTTTGGATATTTTGATAGGAATAATTCTTTCTCGTTTACAAAAACTTTATACATTTGCAGAATTGTTATTTAATACTGCACAAATATAAAAAAATGAATTTAGAAGGAAGAAAAATACTGATAAATAAACCAGTTTCTGAAATAGTAGAATTACTAAAAGTACCAGCCAATTATGAACAATTGATGCCAGATAGTTTGCAAAAATTTGAATCTAGAGAAGATGGATTTAAATTTTCTTTGCAAGGTATGCCAGAAATAGCCTTAAAATTAGGCGAAATTACAGAAGAAAAAGCAATTTTGAATTCTGCAAGCTCTAGTTTAGAATTTCAATTGCAAACAGTTTTCACAAAATTGAGTGATGAAAGTACAGAAGCTCAAATGTTTTTTGAAGGAAAATTTAATCCATTTATTAAAATGATGGTAGAAAAACCTTTACAAAATTTCATGAATGCACTTACAGATAAAATTGAAACGCATTTTGCGTAATTTTTTTGAAGATAATTAACTGCATAAATA
>CAXYUO010000050.1:0-13659 GCA_964292185.1 uncultured Frigoriflavimonas sp. | reverse complement strand
AAGCCGATTTTACGAGCAGTAGCCACGGCATAAAAGTGGGAGATCGTTTGACTTTCGATTTCTTGAATGAACTTTTGCAAATGAATAAATTTCATCGGGCAGATTTCGATTCAGAACCGGGAGAATTTTCTATTCGTGGTGGGATTGTAGATCTTTTTTCTTTTTCTAATGAAAAACCGTACAGAATTACATTTTTTGGTAGCGAAATAGAAAGCATCAAAACTTTCAATATAGAAACCCAACTTTCTCTGGAAAAAGTGGAGGAATTTCAATTGGTTTCTAATATGAATGTGGTGAATACGGAAAATAAAATTCCGTTTTTCGATCTTTTGCCAAAAGATACTTTCGTTGTTACAAAAAATGTATTGCTTGGTCAAAAGCAGATTTTAGCGATTTATGAAAAAGCGGAAGTCAATTTTGAAAAATTAAGCAAAGAAATTAATCATCAAAAACCAGAAGAACTTTTTCTTACCGATGACGATTTTTTGAGAAAATTGCTGACTTTACAATTTATAGATTTTGCCATTCAACCTTTGAAGGGTTTCAATACAACAAATATTGAACTCAATCAAAAACCACAACCTACTTTTCACAAAAAATTTGAACTTCTTGCCGATGATTTAAAAAAGATGAAAGCCGATGGTTTTGAAACCTATATTTCATTTACTTCATCTAAACAAAGAGATCGTTTGGAGAATATTTTGGAAGAACTATCCTCACCTAAATCCTCTCCAAAGGAGAGGACTTCCGATTCGAGTGTTGATGATTTTATTGATGATAAAAATAATTTATTTAAAAGTTTTCAATCCGAATTGCATGAAGGTTTTATAGATACTACACATAAAATTTCGGTTTATACTGACCATCAAATTTTTGATCGATACCAAAGATTTCAAGCAAAATCTTCTTTCGCAAAATCTGAACAATTGACATTGAAAGATATGATGAGTTTGAAAATTGGAAATTACATCACGCATATCGATCATGGAATCGGGAAATTTCTCGGTCTTGTGAAAATTACCAACGATGGAAAAACCCAAGAATGTTTTAAACTCACTTACAAAAATGGCGATTTGCTGTATGTGAGTATTCACGCTTTGCACAAAATTTCTAAATATTCTGGACCGGAAGATCGAGATGTAACTCTTTCAAAATTAGGTTCGCCTGCTTGGAAAAGTTTAAAAGCGAAAACAAAATCTAAGGTTAAATTATTGGCTTTTGATCTTATAAAACTCTACGCAAAACGCAAAACGGCAAAAGGATTTACGTATCCACCAGATTCTTATCTTCAAAATGAGTTGGAAGCAAGTTTTATTTATGAAGACACTCCAGATCAAGAAAAAGCAACTTTAGATGTGAAAAAAGACATGGAAGATGAAGGTGTGATGGATCGTTTGATTTGTGGAGATGTAGGTTTTGGGAAAACGGAAATTGCGATAAGAGCAGCTTTCAAAGCGGCAACAGAAGGAAAACAAACAGCGATATTGGTTCCTACAACGGTGTTGGCGTTTCAGCATTATAGAAGTTTTACAGAAAGATTGAAGGATTTTCCTGTAAATGTGGGTTATCTCAACAGATTCCGAACTGCGAAACAGAAAAAAGAAACTTTAGAAAAATTAGCAGAAGGAAAAATAGAAATTGTAATTGGTACGCATCAATTGGTTTCTGATAAAGTGAAATTCAAAGATTTGGGCTTATTAATAATAGATGAAGAGCATAAATTTGGCGTAAACGTAAAAGATAAACTGAAAACCATAAAAGCCAACGTAGATACTTTAACATTAACAGCAACGCCAATTCCGAGAACGCTGCAGTTTTCATTAATGGCTGCAAGAGATTTATCGGTAATAAAAACGCCACCACCAAACAGACAACCAATTGATACACAAATAGTTGGTTGGGACGAAGAATTGATAAGAGATGCCGTTTCTTATGAAATGCAAAGAGATGGGCAAGTTTATTTCATCAATAATAGAATTGAAAACCTGAAAGATATTGCAGGATTAATCCAAAGATTGGTTCCAGATGCGAGAATTATTACAGGACATGGAAGAATGGACGGTAAAGAATTGGAGAAAAACGTATTGGATTTTATGGACGGGAAATACGATGTTTTGGTTTCTACAACCATCGTAGAAAGTGGAGTAGATGTACCAAATGCGAACACTATTTTCATTAATGATGCTCAACGTTTTGGTATGGCAGATGTTCACCAAATGCGTGGTAGAGTTGGGAGAAGCAACAAAAAAGCATTCTGTTATTTGATAACGCCACCTTTTGATATGGTAACTCCAGATGCGAGAAAAAGATTGGAAGCGATTGAGCAATTTTCAGATTTGGGAAGTGGTTTTCAGATTGCGATGAAGGATTTGGAAATTCGTGGAGCAGGAGATTTATTGGGAGGTGAGCAAAGTGGTTTCATCAATGAAATGGGATTTGATACCTACCAGAAAATTATGCAAGAAGCGTTGGAAGAATTGCAGCACGACGAAGAATTTGTAGGGCTTTTTGAAAATGAAGATGATACAAAACAATTATTCAAATCTACAAAAGACGTGAATATCGATACCGATATGGAACTGATGTTACCCGATGATTATGTTCAAAATATTGAAGAAAGATTGAGTCTTTACCAAAAATTAGCCGACATAGAAGGAAAAGAAGGTTTGATTCTGTTTGAAAATGAACTACAAGATCGTTTCGGGAATTTACCAATTCAGGCAAAAAATCTATTGAAATCTGTAGAATTAAAATGGTTGGCTGCAGAAATAGGTTTTGAAAAAATAATCGTGAAAAGTGGTATTTTCTTGGGTTATTTTCCAGGAAATCCCCAAGATAAGTTTTATCAGAGTGAGAAATTTAGAAATATCATTACATACTTAAGTCAAAATCCAGCAGCTGCAAGGTTGAAGGAAAAATACGGAAAAGAAGGAAATCAACTGATGATGCGAAAGGAAAATGTGCAAAATGTGGATGAGGTGACAGAAGTTTTGGAGCGAATTCTGGCTGGATAATTTTAATCATTTTTACTTTTATTTCCACTAATGATAACAGAGAATCTTTTTTTGAATTTTAGAAAATAGGACTCAAAATATTTATAAGAAATACCAGCAATTAGTATAGATATACCCAAAGAAAGAGGATAAATTAACCAATTTGAAGTCATGTTTATAGAAATGCAAATCCATATAGACAGTACAATTGCAATAGGATGATACATATATAAACCATAAGAGATATTTCCTAAATAGTTGAATATTTTATTTTCGAGATTCAATTTTATTTTATCATTTGCGGCAAAATTTAAAATTATAATACCAAATAAAACGGAGTAAAATTCATAATGTAAATAAGGAATGTAAACTCCATTTATTAGCAATATCGCAACTAAAACGATTGTAGCGTAAAATAATGTAGTATTGAATAAGAATTTTAGTGTTCTGTTTTTTTGAAATAATAAGATGGCAAATATTCCACCGATTGCCATACAATCGATATTAAATTTGGACCATAATGCTCTAAGCGCATTTTGAGAAGGAAAAATAGTAGAGTATTGGCTATTAAGAAGTTGCCCAATTATCAGATAAGAAGCGATTACAAAAAACATTAAAAACAGACGATTTTTTTTAAATATTTTCAATAAAACAGGCCAAACCAAATAAAATTGTTCTTCAGTACCTATAGACCAAGTATGTCCTGAATAAGGAAGTACTCCATATTTTGCTAATACTAAATTTGGCAAAAATAATGTGTAAAGTATAAGTTTTACTTTAAGATTAGAGTAAATAACATCTTTACCATAACCAGGCAAAGTAAAAATACCAATATTTGGAATTACTAAAAATGCCAATACTATTATTAAAAAATACAAGGGCCAAATACGAATGATTCTTCGGACATAAAATTTCCGAATACTAATATTTTTTGTAGTCTGCTCTTCTGCTAAAAGCAGATAAGTGATTAAAAAACCACTTAATACAAAAAACAAAACAACACCAAGTTTTCCTATGATGCCTACAAATGGAATGCTTTCCCAATAATTTTCAATTTTTGAGATAGACTTGAATAATTCTATATGATGAATAATAACTAAAATAGCAGCTATAAACCTTAATCCATTTAGATTCGGAAAATAAATTCTATTTAATTTCATTTTTTAAGGTTTGTAAGTTTGCAATTTGATAAACTAATCAGAAAATACGACAAATTTAATATTTTTTTTGGGGCAAAATTGCATTATTTTTATTTCTGACAAATTTAAGTCAAAATCCTGCAGCAGCAACGTTGAAGGAAAAATACGGAAAAGAAGGAAATCAACTGATGATGCGAAAAGAAAATGTGCAAAATGTGGATGAGGTGACGGAGGTTTTGGAGAAGATTCTTGCTTAATATTACTAATACGCTTTTTGTCCCATATAATTTCCGGGTGGATTGTAATTGGCGACTACAATTATAGAAGAATCCGTGCATTTCGCAATTCCCATGCCTATTTGCGTAGTATTACGCCATACCATTTGAGAATAATGTCCGGCTTTGTACCAATTTTCATCTGTCAAAATTTCATTTTTAAAAGAACTGATTTCTGATTGCCAAGCTTTTGATGCATCAAGCAAAGTATAATTTGAAGAAGAACTCCAGCCAATATTTTCGCCATATCTTTTGGTTTTGATATCTGTTGGAGATCTATGTTTTAGATGGCAACCGTTTTCTGCTAAATAATCTGCCCATTCTTGGGAATATTTGCTTATTTCTGAAGACCAAGAAAGTGGAGAAACTCCTACATCATTCCTTACTTTATTGTGAAATTCGAGGGCTTCTTTTTCTTCAATTTTTTGGGCTTGAAATTGAATTATCATTAATGTAAAAACTACAGAAATTGCCTTTTTCATATGTAGATGTTTATTTTTTAAAGGTCATATGTTATCGCCTAATCTTCATTGGTGATTGTTTACAAGATTTGTAATTGGCGATTTCATAATTGAATTTTTTAGTTAAAATAGTAGAAATGAAGATGGTTTTTAATAATTCTATTGATGTTTTATATACATTAATAACAAAAATACAGTTAAATTATTGCAAGTTTTAGAAAAAATAGCACATAACTAATCAAAAAAAATTATATTTGTACAATTAAATTTCTGAAGTAATGAAAAAAGTTTTATACATTTTTATAGCAATATTCGTGGTAGCATCTATGCAATCTTGCAAAAGAATTAGTGGTGAAGATGGTGATTTATTAAACAATCTTGATGCAAACCAAGGTGGATTAACCGGAGCTAGATTTCTATACCAAGAAGTAAATTCTATAGATACCATTGCACAGTATAATTATAGCGGTTTGAAATTGGTAGAAGTTTTGGGAGATAAAGCAAAAACTAAAATTACCTACAATGGAGAATTGATTTATAGAATGAATTATGATGGCGTAGTAAATGGAGATTCTACATCTTTCACTAGATTTTTCACCTATGATGTTACAGGAAAATACATCAGTACTATTTCTGAAGTAAGAAGTTTTTACGGAAGCGTACATGGTATAACTCCTGCTCCTGTTGTAAAAACTAAAGCATTGCATACTTTAACCTATAATGCGGATAAAGATCTTAGTACGATTACTACATTAGAAGGTGAAGATATTTCTGGAACTCCATTCGCTTATACCAATTACGAAAAATATACATTCACTTACAATACAGCAAAAACGAATATTGCAACAGTAGTAGATGATACAGGAACTTATTCTTCCGGAGTTTATAGTCCTGTTGTACAAAAACTTACTTATTCCTTCACAGAATATGATGATAAAATAAGCCCATATACTTTATTGCCTTTTGGATATAAAGTTTCTAGAATTTTAGATGATTCTACTGCTTATTATTATACCTCTACAAACAATCCTAAGAAAATTACAGTAACAACTAATTTAAGCCCGTTTCCTGTAAATTTTGCTACTATATACACTTATGATCCACAAAATTATGCGGTTTCTGGTTTTGGAGTGAATTATGATTACAGACCTTTTTAAAATAACAAAATATAAAACTGATAATGTAGCATTTATCAGTTTTTTTAATTTACGAAATATGAAAAAAATATTATTTTTATTCAGTATTGCATTATTTTTATTCTCTTGTAGAGGAACAGATGATTTAGTAGGATTAGAAAAAGTTTCTGTATTTCCGTCAAGCAGTGGTGGAAATAATAAGTTATTAAAAAAAATTAAAATTATAGAAACTGGAGCTGCAGCTTATGATATCAATTATAATTGGAGTTCAGGGAAATTAATGTCTATTACAACTTCTAATGCTATTTATTCTTATAATTTGGAATACATAGGCAACCAAGTTTCAAAAATAACATATGTTTCTACTGGTGCATCTGCAAATTTTCCAGCTGAAACAAGAATATCTAATTTGATATACTCCACTTCTGGTGTACTTACAACTATTTCTGGGAATAAATTATCATCAAATAATGGTAATTCTAGCTTTTCTACAGCTATAACTTATACAGCGAATAAGCCATCAATGTTAAATACAACATATTCTCAAGGTCTTCTTTCTTCAGAGATTTATAATGCAGAATTTGGAGCTAGTAATTTGAATAAAATTACATCAACAGTTGTTCTTATAGGTATTTCTACAAATATTGTTAGTACTTATTTTAATTATGATAACTATAAAAACCCTATCAATACTTTACCTTCTGCTTTTAATATTGCGACTCATGTAACAAATAGTACGCAAGGTCAACTTACTGGTTTGTCTATAAATAATGTAAGAAGTGTTTCTGTATTAGTAAATGGTAATACGAGTACTGAAAATATCGTTTATACCTATAATATAGATGGATATCCAATAACATCTGTTACATCAAATTCTATTGCTCAATATGAGTATATAAGTTTATAAAATTCAATTAATAAATTCTTAATCCTAATCTTTACCGATTGGGATTTTTTATTTTTAAAAATTATCTTTGGGCTTGTAAAATTTAATTAAATTATTTTGAAATATCTAATAGTCGGTCTCGGAAACAAAGGTGTAGAATACGCAGAAACACGCCACAATATTGGTTTTAAAGTAGCAGAAAAAATTGCGGAAACATTGGAAGTTTCTTTTAATTCTGCCAATTTTGGCTTGCTTGCAGAAGGTAAATACAAAGGCAGAAAAGTATTCGTGTTAAAACCAGATACCTACATGAATTTGAGTGGAAATGCCGTGAAATTTTGGATGCAAAAAGAAAATATTCCCTTAGAAAATGTACTGATTATTACCGATGATTTGGCTTTGCCTTTCGGAACTTTAAGATTAAAAATGAAAGGTTCTGATGCAGGTCATAATGGTTTGAAAAGCATTCAAGCACAATTAAATACACAAAATTATCCTCGTTTGAGATTCGGAATTTCTGCAGAATTTTCGGAAGGAAAACAAGTAGATTACGTTCTCGGAAATTGGGATGAAGTGGAAAAAGAAAAACTCCCAGAAAGAATAGAAAAGTTTTCTAAAGCTTGTTTGTCATTCGTTTTTGCTGGAATTCAAAATACGATGACGGGTTTTAATGGGAAATAATTATTTATAAAAAAAGGTTTAGTACATGACAAAAATTTTTAACCACAAAAGAATCAAATGATAAAACACACAAATAAGATAAATTAAAGTTAACAAAATATAAAGTTTTAATTTCGTGCAACTTATGTTGATTTTTGTATTTTGTAAAGACTTGCCTATTGTATCTTTTGTGGTTAAAAATAAATATTTAGGCAGTTGCTAAACTTTTTTTGCTAAATTTATATTAAATTATATTTTTTGCAAAAGCAGCCATTTCTTTTTTTGTTGGTTAGTTTCGTTTTGGGAATTCTACTTCAAGAATTTTTCAAAATTCCTTTTGCTTATCTTTTTATTTTGTTGATAATTAGTGCTTTATCACTAATTGTATTTTTTGTTAAATCAGAATTTTTACAAAGAATTAAAAAATTCAGCTATCTATTTTTAGCATTTTCAACAGGTGTTTTCTTGCATTTTTTTCAGAATCAAAAGCAGCTTTTGCCAAATTTTGAAAAAGAAAATCAAATTATATTTAAATTAGAAAAGAAATTAAAATCCAACGAAAAGAATAGAAAATATGAAGTATTGGCTTGGAAAAGTGTGGATAATAAAATCGTAGATTCTACTGCATTTAAAAGCATTTTGATTATTCCAAAAGCTGAAAATGAGTTGAGTTTTAATTTTCTTTATCAAGCAAATGCTTATGTAAATAGGGTAGAAGCTCCGAAAAATGATTTTCAATTTGATTATCAAAAATATTTAGAAAGAAAAGGTATTTTTTTTCAAACTTATCTTCCAAATGGATTTTTGCAAAGTCCAAGAAAATCGCTTTCGTTTTTAGAAAAAATAAAGCAAAACAGATTAGAATTATTACAAAAAATAGATAAAACATCGCTTTCAATTGAAGCCAAAGAACTTATTAAAGGGATAATTTTAGCAGATAGAACGGAGATGAATTCTGAAACAATATCCGATTTTCAGAAAACGGGTTTGGTTCATATTTTAGCAATTTCTGGGACGCATATTGCCATTATTTTTGGGATTTTCTATTTTATTTTCTTCAAATTATTTCCGTCTCGGTATAGAAAATACGCCGTTATTTCAAGTATTTTGTGCATTTGGATTTTTGCTATTTTCATTGGTTTAGGAAATTCCGTTGTGAGAGCTTGTATTATGCTCACCATTTATTTCTCGTATGTGATTTTACAACGGAAAACAGATTTTCTGCATTCCATGTCTTTGGCTGCATTCCTCATTTTATTGTTTAATGTCAATCAGATTTTTGATGTAGGTTTTCAGTTAAGTTTTTCTGCAGTTTTAGGAATTTTTTGGTTCAATATTCCTATTTTAAAATGGTTTCCGAAACATCAAAATAAGGCAATTACTTTGTTCAAGAACATTTTTTCTGTTACTACTTCTGCACAATTAGGAACTTTGCCATTGGTTTTATATTATTTTCATCAATATTCTTGGCTTTCCATTTTGGCGAATTTAATAGTACTTCCGATTGTAGAAATATTAATAATAGGAGCTTTAGGAATTACTTTTTTCGTGGCAATTGGTGCAAATATTCCGTTTGTATTTTCGGTTTTTGATGTATTTGTAAAGTTAATTTTGAAGTTGATTCATTGGTTGTCATCATTTCAATTTTTTCTTGTAGAAAATATTTCAATTAATATTTTTGAAGTAATTCTACTTTTTATTTTCCTCTATTATTTAAGGTTTGTTTTCAAAAATTTCTCTTTGTCAAAAGTTATAAAACCTGCTTATATTCTCGTTTTATTTATTGCAGTTCGTGTTGGTTTTTATTTTTATTTTCAAGAGAAAAGTGAAATTTTGTGTCATCAATTCTACAAACAAAATATTATTTCTACAAAAGAAAATGGAAAAGTAATTTTTTATATGAAAGAAAGTGTGGACGAGCAAAAAGCAATACAATTTCTGATAAATCCGTATTTAACATCAAGAAGAACCAATGATTTTGAAATTAAAAAACTTCCTAAAAACATCAATTATATACAATTCAACGGTGTGAAATATGATTTAGAATAGCAATTTATATTTAGAATAAATTTAATAGGCATTGCATTCAATATTTTTTCTATATTTGTTTTTAACTAAATTTTAACATTTTGATTTTGAAAAATTACTTCACACTTTTCGCAATTGCAATTTTTTCAATTCTTTCTTCGTAAACCTACAAAATAAGCGAAATACAAGAACCACTTCAAAAAAATGCCTATGCTGTAATTAGAAATCATACAGAAAATTACACCGTAAATTCTGTAAATGATATGGAAATTTATGAAGAAACGGTAGTTAGTATTCTCAATCAAAGTGGAGAAAGCTTCTCTACAATTGGGATTCCGTACAATCCATTTTCAAAAATCAACGATATAAAAGTTCTGATTCTTGATAAAGATGGAAAAGAAGTAAATAAATTTTCTAAAAGAGATTTTTCTGATGTGAGTAACAATCCTTCTAATGCTTTGTATGTAGATGATAGAGTGCTTTTTTTGAAGCCAATAGTTACCAATTATCCTTATACAATACAATATTCTTATACCACAAAAACTTCAAATACGGCGTATCTTAATTTTTTTAGACCTTTTAATTCATTTAATATTTCTGTAGAAAAATCTAGTATTTCTATTGATAATAAATCTGGAATAGTATTAAATTCAAAGATTGAGGATACGTTTTTAGCAAAAGTTTCTAAATCTGAACAAGGCTCAAAAACTGTTTACACCTACGAAAATATTCCAGCATTGAAAACAGAAGATCTTGCTCCAAGTATAGATGTACTGGTTCCGCATGTAGATTTTGCGCTTCAAAAATTTTCTTTAGCAGGCAATATTGGAGATAATGCCAATTGGAATGTGCTAGGAAAATGGTATTTTAACACACTCATTTCGCCAAAATCTAACGTAACTCCAGAAATTAAAAAAGAAATAGACGCATTGCAATTATCGGGTTCTACTTCCGAAAAAGTGAAGAAAATTTACCAATATATGCAAAGCAAAACGCATTATATATTAGTAAGCATGGGAATTGGAGGATGGCAACCAATGGAAGCCGAAGATGTAAGAAAAAAAGGTTATGGAGATTGTAAAGCACTTACCAATTACATGAAAACTCTTTTGGAAGCTGCAGGAATAAAATCTTATTTTTGTGTAATAAATAGTGATGAATCTGCGAAATCATATGATCCAAATTTTATAGAACTATCTGGAAATCATGCGATTTTGATGATTCCTACAGAAAAAGATCCTATTTGGTTAGAGAATACCTCTCAAAATATTGCCTTCAATCATTTGAATTATACTTCGCATTACAGAAACGTATTGGCTGTAAAAGAAAATGGAATAGAATTGATCAATACTCCAGTTTACAAACCAGAAGATAGCCGAGAGAAAATACAATCTATAGTGAAAATTTTAGAAGATAATAGCATCAAAACTCAGTCTAAATTTAATTTTTCTGGTGGACAATATGATCTCAATATGCGACTTTTTTACTACAACAGTACAGAAGTGAAAGAAGCTTTGAAAAGTAAACATAATAATTTGAAAATCAATAATTTAGAAGTGAAAAACCTCAATAATAATAGAGATGACGCTACTATTAATTATGAATTAGAATTTGACGCAACAGATTTCTCTAAAAAATTAGGAAATGATTTGTTTTTTCGAGCCATGCCATTTTATAGCAGTACATCTTCTGCCAATAATGATGAAAGAACTTTGCCTTTTGAAACTGCATTTCCGTTTCAAGATGATTATGAAGTAGAATTTGAAATTCCTGCTGGTTATCAGTTTTCAGAATTACCTAAAAATGAAGAATTCAAATCAGAATTTGGAATGTATTCTATTAACTTTAAAAACGAAAATGGAAAACTAAAAGTACATCGTATTCTAACCATCAATAGAGGAACTTATTCTAAAGAAAAATACCAAAATTATTTAGAATTTCGCAAGAAAACTGCAAATTTAGATAATACAAAAATCCTAATTACCAAACTATAATTCTCAACCATTTATAAAAATTTAAAATGAAAAAAATAGTATTTTCATCACTATTAATCCTATTCAGTGCTTTTGTAATAGCACAAAAAAATCAATTTTTAAAAGTTCCTGCACTCACAGAAGAAGAGTTGAAAAGCACAAAATCTACTTTAAATCCAGATGCTGCAGCAGAAATTCTGTACAGTTCTTATCATTACAGAATAGATTATCAAGGAGTTATGTATAAGGATGTGGTAAATCGTGTGAAGATTTATAATAAAGATAAAGCTTCAGATTATTTGGATACTCAAGTTTCTATTTATGATGGAAAAAACGGGAGAGAAAAATTATTAGATTTAAAAGCTTACACCTATAATTTTGAAAATGGTAAAATTAAATCTACTAAAGTAGAGAAAGATTCCAAATTTAAATCTACCGAAGATAAAAATTATAATATTACAAAATTGGCATTTCCGGATGTGAAAAATGGCTCTGTTTTGGAGTATAATTATTCTATAGAAACACCATTTTATTATTCTATCGATAAAGTAATGGTAGAAAGAGAAATACCAATAAAATATTTTGAATATATTCTAGATGCTCCAACACAATTGGGTTATACTTTAAACTATACAGGAACTTTGGTGCCGAAATATAGAATCATAGAAGATAAAGAAATGTATGGTGGTCCACATAAAACGTATAGATTTGGGTATGAGAACATTCCAGCTTATAAAGACGAAAATTTTGTAGGAAATAATAATAATTTTAAAACATCTATAAAACCAGAAGTAAATTCTACATACATTAATAATGATTACAAAAGATACGCTCTAACTTGGGAAGATGTAAGAAAAAATCTATACGAAAACGATGATTTTGGAGGAGAATTAAAGAAAAGCAATGCTGTGAAAAATATTTTACCAGCTAATATCAGTTCAATTTCTAATCAAAATGAAAAAGCGGATGCCATCTTCCAATTTGTACAAGATAATTATAAATGGAATAATGAAATAGGCGTAATTGCAAATGAAGGAGTGAAAAACCTTATTTCTACAAAAATTGGAAACTCTGCTGAAATCAATTTTTTACTTATTTTGTTGATGAAAGATGCGGGTTTAGAAGCAAATCCTGTAGTTTTATCTACTGTTGGAAGAGGGCTTTTAAAAATTGAAAGACCTTCTATCACACAATTAAATTATGTGGTTGCAGAAGTATTAATAGGAGAAGCAAGTTTCTTGTACGATGCAAGTAGTAAATGGTCTAGCAAAAATATGTTGCCACCAAGAGCTTTGAATTACATGGGATTTCTATTTACAGATAAATTATCAAAACAAATTGCAATAGGATATAAAGATAAAAGCGAAACAGAATTAACTGTAGATGCAAAATTAAATACAGATGGCACATTTTCTGGACATTTTTCAGATTCCGACACCAAATTTTTTGGAATGATGGCTCACGAAATGTATGATAAAAATAAAGACGATTATCAAAAAACGTATAAAGATAAATATTCATTTCCATTAAAAAACTTGAAATCAGGCACCAAAAACACCAATGATTTTGAAACTTCATTTGATTTTGACTCAGATACTTTTGTAGATGCAATTGGCAACAAATTGGTTTTTAACCCTTTGCTTTTTTTATTCTCAAAAAGCCATGATTTTGATCAAGAAACCGAAAGAAAATCTCCTATAGAATTTTATACAGCTTATAGCCGAAAAAAGAAAGTAACTATTACACTTCCAGAAGGTTATGTTTTTGAAAACTTGCCTGCTTCAAAAAGATTTCGAACAGAAGGAAACGAAATTTCTTATCTCTATTTCGTAGAGCAAAAAGGGAATCAACTTATCGTAGAAACCACGACAACTTTAGATTCAGAATTTTTTCCGAAAGAATATTATCCTGCTTTTAAACAAGTTTTTGATAATATTACGAAAATGGAAGGTCAAGTAGTAACAGCAGTTAAAAAATAATTAAACTCTAGAAAGTCAGGCCTTCTTATTTAGAAAGGTTACAAACTACAATAAAGTGATTTCTATCATTGTGATTATTATTAACAATTCTTTAACTTTGTGTAAAATCAAAATATATTTAATTATAGC
>CAXYUO010000049.1:0-13793 GCA_964292185.1 uncultured Frigoriflavimonas sp. | reverse complement strand
TTTTAGCAGTTAAAGATAACACATTAGATAATTCAATATCTGTATATCCTAATCCAGCAACTACAGAGTTTAATATTAAACTCACTAAAAACGGTAAATATGAAGTAGCTATTTATGATCTGAGCGGAAGAATAGTAGCAGACTACGGAAGCGTAAAAGCGAATGATAAATTAATAAACCTTCCAATCAAATTGGAATCTGGTAAATATATTGTGAATATTTCTCAAGATGGAGTTTCATTCAATAAAGATTTATTGGTGAAATAATTATCAAAAACTTCTTTAGGTTTAATGTTTTTTAAACTTAATAATATAATACCTGAATAAGATTTGTTACTTTTCAGGTATTTTTTTATCAATTAATTAACCATTATTACAATCATTTATTATTGTTGAATTATCTATTGAATCAATAATTTAATAATAATAAACAATTTTATTTCGTAATTGTTTTAAACTATAGAACCATGTTAATAAATTTTAAAACATAAGTGTTTGATATAATGTTGAATTCACGTTTTTTTTCACTACTTTTGCACCCGTAAAAAATAAATATGCAAAACATCAGAAATATTGCGATTATCGCACACGTTGACCACGGTAAAACTACTTTGGTAGACAAAATTATCCATGCTACAAATATTTTCCGAGATAATCAGGAAAGTGGAGATTTAATTATGGATAATAATGATTTGGAAAGGGAACGTGGAATTACCATTTTATCAAAAAATATTTCTGTTACCTATAAAGATACCAAAATCAACGTAATAGATACACCTGGTCACGCCGATTTTGGTGGAGAAGTAGAACGTGTATTGAAAATGGCTGATGGTGTTTTACTTTTAGTAGATGCTTTTGAAGGACCAATGCCACAAACAAGATTCGTATTGCAAAAAGCTTTAGAGTTAGGTTTGAGACCAGTTGTTGTCATCAATAAAGTTGATAAACCAAACTGTCGTCCAGATGAAGTTCATGATCAAGTTTTCGATTTATTTTTCAATCTTGATGCTACAGAAGAGCAATTAGATTTTCCTACATTTTATGGGTCATCTAAACAAGGTTGGTTTAATACTTCTTTAGAAGAAACCCAAGATATTTTCCCTCTTTTAGATGGTATTTTAGAGCATGTTCCTTCACCAGAAGCAAAAGAAGGACCATTGCAAATGCAAATTACTTCATTAGATTTTTCTTCATTCTTAGGTAGAATTGCTATTGGAAAAATTACAAGAGGTTCTGTAAAAGAATCAGAATGGATTGGTCTCGCTCAAGTAGACGGGAAAATAGTGAAAGGAAAAGTAAAAGAATTATATGTTTTTGAAGGTCTTGGTAAAAAGAAAGTTCAAGAAGTAAAAGCAGGAGATATATGTGCAATTGTTGGATTTGATAAATTTCAAATTGGAGATTCTTTCGTAGATCTTGAAAATCCAGAACCATTGCCAAGAACTGCAATAGATGAACCGACATTAAACATGACATTCTCTATCAACAATTCTCCATTTTTTGGAAAAGATGGAAAATTTGTAACATCAAATCACTTGAAAGAAAGATTGATGAGAGAATTAGAGAAAAATTTAGCATTAAGAGTAGAACCTACAGAAGATGCAAATACATTTTTAGTTTTCGGACGTGGTATTCTTCACCTTTCTGTTTTGATAGAAACAATGAGAAGAGAAGGTTACGAAATGACGATTGGGCAACCACAAGTTATTTTAAAAGAAATAGATGGTGTAAAATCTGAACCGTATGAAAGTATGGTAGTAGATGTACCAGAAGAATTTGCGAGTAAAGTAATTGATCTTGCAACACAAAGAAAAGGAGATCTTCACATCATGGAAACTAAAGGAGAAATGCAACACATGGAATTCGAAATTCCTTCAAGAGGTTTAATTGGTCTTCGTTCTCAAATGCTTACTGCAACTACGGGAGAAGCAATTATGGCTCACCGTTTTGCAGAATACAAACCATATAAAGGAGCAATTCCTGGTAGAAATGTTGGTGTTTTGGTTAGTAAAGCTCAAGGTCCTGCTACAGAATATTCTATTGCAAAATTACAAGATAGAGGTAAGTTTTTTGTAGAACCAGGTGAAGAAATTTATGAAGGAATGATCATTGGTGAACAAAACAAACCAGTAGATATGGTTGTGAATATTGTAGAAGCAAAACAATTGAACAATATCCGTGCTGCAGGAAAAGATAAAGACGGAAGTATAGCTCCGAAAATTCTTTTCTCCTTAGAAGAATGTATGGAATATATTCAAGAAGATGAAGCGATAGAAGTTACACCAAACTTTATTCGTATGCGTAAAAAAGTTCTTAACGAAAGCGATAGAAGAAGAATAGAAAGAGGAGCAAAAGGATAATTTAGCTTTTCAATTCATTATATTTAAGCCTTTCCAATATTTGGAAAGGCTTTTTTGTGATTTAATTTTTAATATTTCTTTAAAAATATTGAACGAAATTTATCAGATAGAATTTTAACCTATTGTGTATTAGAATTATTAAAAAAGCACTAAATTTGTTTCCTGAAATATATTGGTTTACCAATCTGGAATACCAATTGATAATTATTTAAATTATGAAAACAAAAATATCTTTTATACTTGTACTTATTGCACTTACTTCGGTTACAAACAAATTGTATAGCCAATTGGTAACCACAAGTACAGCTTTAAATAATGCCATTACAGCTGCGGTTCCTGGTTCTACAATTATTCTTGCAGATGGTATTTGGAACAATACTTTAATAAAATTTAAAAAAACAGGAACTTCTGCTGCTCCAATTACCATTAAAGCACAAACTCCAGGAAATGTTTTCATGCAAGGAAATTCCAGAATTGCAATGGGAGGAGCTTATATTAATATAGAAGGTTTGGTATTTAAAAACGCTTCCGGATTAGTTACAAGTAGTTCTACCATAGAACCAGTGATTTCTTTTAGATATGATAGTTCTAATAATTGCAGCAATTGTAAAGTAAAAAATGTAAAAATTGATAGTTACAACGGTACAAGTTCACAAGCTACAGATACTTTTAAATGGATTGCACTTTTTGGACAATACAACGAAATAAGTTACACTTCTTTTATAGGTAAAAATGGAATAGGAAGTGCAATTAATGATAACAGAGATGTAACAACTATAAATTACAACAAAATTCATCACAATTATTTCGCAGACCGTACTTTTGTAGGATCTTATGTTGATGAATATAACGATCAAGATGCAATACGAATTGGAAATAGTGCTACTTCTTTATCAGATTCTTATACAGAAGTTTATGAAAATTTATTTAACAATTGGTTCGGAGAAATAGAAGTAATTTCTAATAAAAGTGGACATAATAAATACTACAACAATACTTTCAGAAATTATAGTGGTTCGCTTACTTTAAGACATGGTAATGATTGCGAAGTTTTTGGCAATTTTTTCTTAGCAAATAACAATCAGTTTTCTGGTGGAATTCGAGTTTTAGGAGAAAATCATAAGATTTATAATAATTATATAGAAGGCGTAAATTCAACAAAATCTACAGCTGCAGGTGGTGGAAATTCCACAAATTTAGGTGGTATAAACTTAATAGCTGGTAAAACAACTTCCGTTGGTGGAGCAGATTTGAGTGGTTATTATCAAGTGAAAAACATTATTATTACCAATAATACTTTTGTTAATGGAGATTTTGGGATAAGACTTGGTGGTGGTTCTAATACTTTGGCAGCAACAGGAATGGTGGCTGCAAACAATATTTTTTTAATGCAATCTTCCTCAAAAATAGCAGTAGATGAAGTGATACCAGCAATTTCTGGCTCGCCATATACTTTTACAAAAAACATCAGACAATCTGGAACTTGGACTTTGAATGGAACTTTAAATAGCAATCAAGTAGTAACTTCAAATCTTTTAACTTCTGGAGCAGATTTTTATAGAATTGGAGCTTCTAGTGCAGCAGTAGATTCTGCAATTGGTACATATTCTTTCCTAACCAAAGATATTTTAAACGGAAATAGACCTGCACTTTACGATGTTGGTGCAGAAGAATTTGCTGCAGGTGGAACAAAATTACCTTATAATGTTGCAGATGTTGGTACATTGATTGGTTTTCTAGGCACAAATTCAGTATTGAATACCTCTGAAAATATTACAATAAGTAAAGGAATTGTACTTTATCCAAATCCAACAAAAGGAGAAAATATTACCATTTCAGCAGAACAAATCATTGGCAAAATAGCATTGTATGATAGCAACGGAAGATTTTTATTGACTAAAGATATTAATTCTAAAACAGGACAATTAGAAGTAAGCTCTTTAAACAAAGGAGTTTATATCATTAAAATTCTAAATTCGTACAAACGTTTTATTGTAGAATAAATTTTAATTGAATTTTAAAACCTAGCCTTTCCATTTTAGGAAAGGTTTTTTTTGTAATTTTTTCTAAATTCTCATCTTTTTTCTAACTTGTTTTTCATATTTTTACACCATGACAAAATTTATTCTTCCTTCCTATCTATTTGGATTTTTATTCTTGTTTTTCCAAAGTTGTAGCAGCCAATCTGCAACACAAATTGTAAATAATAAATCGCCCAAAAAAGAAACTCCTACTCTAAATGTAGATAAAGAAAATTTTTTAAACCTACCAGAGATAAATCGAGAGTTTCGTGGAGTTTGGATAGCAACTGTTGCAAATATCAATTGGCCTTCCAAAAATAATTTAAGCACAGAACAGCAAAAAGCAGAAGCCATTCAATTATTAGATTTAATAGCTGAAAGCAATTTCAATGCTGTCGTTTTTCAAGCAAGACCTTCTGCAGATGCAATGTACAAAAGCAATCTAGAACCTTGGTCTTTCTTTCTAACAGGTGGAATTGATAAAGCACCAAATCCATATTACGATCCACTGGAATTTTGGATTACAGAAGCCCATAAAAGAGGTTTAGAACTGCATGTTTGGCTAAATCCTTATAGAGCTCATCATACTACTGGAGGAAATATAACTTCAGAATCTATGGTGAAACAAATGCCAGATGAAATTGTAAAATTGAAAAATGGAACGTATTGGATGGATCCTTCTAATCAAAAAACTCAAGATCATGTTTCTGCAGTTGTGAAAGATTTAGTAAAAAGATATGACCTAGATGCGATACATTTTGACGATTATTTTTATCCTTATGCAGAATACAATAATGGAGCAGATTTTCCTGATTCTAAAACATGGAATGCCTATCAAAAAACTGGTGGAACACTAGAAAAAGCAGATTGGAGACGTGCAAATGTGAATAAATTTGTGAAAAGAATCTATGATGAAATTAAACTTGAAAAAAGCAATGTGCAATTCGGAATTAGCCCTTTCGGAATTTGGAAACCAGGTTTTCCCGCAGATGTTCGTGGTTCTTCTCAATATGATGAATTGTATGCAGATGCAAAATTATGGCTCAACCAAGGTTGGATAGATTATTTTGCACCTCAACTATATTGGAAAATGAATTCTCCAGGACAAAATTTCATGTCTTTATATAATTGGTGGCAATCTGAAAATACACAAAATAGGCATCTTTATCCAGGTTTAAATACTGTAGGCGTAAGAAATGTAGCAAATAAATCTGTGGAAATTAATAATCAAATAGATGCTATCAGACAAAGCAATGCAGCAAGTAAAGGCGAAATACATTATAGTATTGCAGGAATTTCTAAAGATAATGATATGAAAACCATGTTGAAAAACGATGCTTACAAAGAAAAAGCTTTAGTTCCATTATCACCTTGGATGAAAACAGCACCTTTAGATAAACCTACACTTGAAATTCAATATTTAAACAACGATTTTAAAGTGAAATTTAATTATGAAAATCCAGATTTAGTGAGAAACTGGGTGCTTTATACAGAATATGGGGATGTTTGGAGCTACAAAATCTATAATAAAGATGAGATTGAAGCCAAATTTCCTTTCATCCTAAATGGTAAAAAAGTGAATAGAATAGCACTAAAAGCGATTGATAGACTCGGGAATGAAAGTAATTATGATTATAAAATAATAAAATAGGATTTGATTAGAAATAATTCGTATATTGCACTCGATTATTTAGTAAGTGTTAAAAAAACATCAACATTTATTAAGTAATGTAACAATTTAATTTTTTTTTATGAACATTTTTATTTCAAATCTTAACTACAATACAGTTGAGTCAGAGCTAGAAGCTCTATTTCAAAATTACGGAGACGTAGAATCAGCAAAAATCATTACTGATAGAGACACAGGAAGATCAAGAGGTTTTGGTTTCGTAGAGATGCCAAACGAAGAAGATGGTGCAAAAGCTATCGAAGAATTGAACCAAAGAGAATTCAAACAAAAAGTTTTGAACGTATCTGAAGCAAGACCAAGAGAAGAAAGACCAAGACGCGACAACAATGGTGGTGGTCGTGGTGGTTACAACAGCGAAAGAAGAAACAACTGGTAAATAATTACTCCCCTTTTTTAAGGGGATTTTTTTTGCTCAAGTTTTTTTAAATTTAACTATCTTTGCAAAACAAGAATTATAGTAATCCTATATTCTTTAATCAAAAAAACCGAAAGGTTTTTTTTTGTTTTAATTTTTAAACCATCCCTTATGAAATGTGGAATTGTAGGACTTCCAAATGTAGGAAAATCCACCCTTTTTAATTGTTTAAGCAATGCCAAAGCGCAATCTGCCAATTATCCATTCTGTACTATAGAACCTAATATCGGAACCGTTTCTGTTCCTGATCAACGCCTTTTTGAGCTAGAAAAATTGGTTAATCCAGAAAGAGTTCTTCCAGCTGTGGTAGAAATTGTAGATATTGCTGGTTTGGTAAAAGGTGCGAGCAAAGGTGAAGGTTTGGGAAATAAATTTTTGGCTAATATCAGAGAATGCGAAGCTATTATTCACGTTTTAAGATGTTTTGAAGATGGAAACATCATCCATGTAGAAGGTTCTGTAGATCCTTTGAGAGATAAAGAAATTATCGATATGGAACTTCAATTAAAAGATATTGAAACGCTAGAAAAAGCTGTAGATAAAGCAAAAAAATTCATCAAATCTGGTAAAAAAGATGATGTTTTACTGTACGAAACATTAAATAATCTAAAAACTTTTGTAGAAGAAGGAAGAAATGCTAGAGAATTTGAAATGAATGAAGCTACAGAAGCTATCATAGAATCTGTACAATTGCTTACCGGAAAACCAATTTTATACGTTTGCAATGTAGACGAAAATTCCATTAAAAACGGAAATCCTTGGATTGCAAAAATTGAAGAAATGGCTGCAAAAGAAAATGCAGAAGTAGTAGTTTTGGCAGCTCAAATAGAAGCAGACATCAATGAATTAGATACTTTTGAAGAAAGACTAATGTTTCTTGAAGAACTTGGATTAGAAGAACCAGGCGTAAATAGATTGATAAGAAAAGCTTACGATTTGTTGAAACTTCAAACCTATTTTACAGCAGGTGTAAAAGAAGTTCGAGCTTGGACGATAGGAAAAGGTTTCACAGCACCACAAGCTGCAGGAGTAATTCACACAGATTTTGAAAAAGGTTTCATTTGTGCAGAAGTCATCAAATATGAAGATTTTATTAAATTTGGCTCCGAAGCAAAAGTAAAAGAAGCTGGAAAACTAGCCGTAGAAGGAAAAGAATACATCGTACAAGATGGAGATATGATGAACTTTAGGTTTAATGTTTAAATCATAATTTTTAAAAAGCAAATCCCCAGAAAATTTTTATTTTTTGGGGATTTTTTGATATAAATTGAACTTTGTCATTGCGAGCGAGCGTGGCAATCTTTTTCATAAAGCACAACATTGCTAATTTATTTAGCAGTGAATCCGTTTAAAATTTACTATAAGTAAAATACTGTAAGAAGTTTAATTAAATTTTTAACATGTTTTTTTTAAGACCAACTGTTTTTATTTTGCTCAAAGTCGGGAGATTTTACGCAGTGGGATTTTTTCGTTTTGTACTATTATCGCTAATGCAAGCGGTTTTCCGATCAACGGGCTTTCATTTCTTGTCTTGCAGACAAAACGAATGCTTAGTTATTATAGGCAGTTTTTTTATTCAGTTTTGAAAACAGTCATAGAAATTCCAGATTCATCATCAAAAGAAATCTTTGCAGGAGTCCGATATTTATCATAATCTAACCACGTTCGTCCACTCCAATATCCTTCTTTTATGTCCTTTTCATCTTGTGCAGAAAATTTTCCTAAACTTTGGCTGTCATTTCCATAAATTTGAGAAAGATTATTTGTCAATTCTTTTAAGGAAGTAATATTTTTTAGCGAAGAATTGGTAAAAATAAAATTTTTGTTAGGTTTCCCAATAAATTTCTTTATTTCTATGGTGTCAAAAAGGTTGCAAATATTTTTGGCTTCATTATTTTTATAGTTCCGAATTGTGTCTCCATAACCATTATCGGTAACTTCAGTTACTTCAAAACTATTGTCAGGTAATTCGGATAAATTCAAATCCAAAACTTCCTCGATGTTCTGATAAGTCTTCGTTGGCATTTTTGGTTGAATAATTTTTGTTGCTTGTGGTTTAGATTTTAAAAAGTCAAAAAGTCGCATATTTTTATTTCTAGCGGTTAGTTTTATAAAATTGCCTATAACTTACAAATATATGCAAGTTTATAAAATATACAAATTTTATTTTTGCTTTTGACAGGGGTTTTATGGCTGATTTTTTTTATTTAGCTTTGAAGATATTCAAAATACGCAAGAATAATTTTACAAAATACGCAAGTCTATTTTCTACAATGCCATCGCCTTCTCAAAAGCACTTTCCAATCCTTCCAATTTTTTTCCACCTGCAGTTGCAAATCCAGCATTTCCACCACCACCTCCTTGGATTTCTTTGGCTAAATCTTTTACTATATTTCCTGCATTAAAATCGCTTTCCAAATCTGGGGAAACTCCAACAGTAATCATCGGTTTTTGATCAAAATCTGATAATATAATCGTTATAGAATTTGGTATTTCTTTCTCCAATTGAAATACAAGATCCTTTACTATTATTGCATCAAGAGAAGTTTTCTTTACCAATAATTGTTTTTCTGTACTTCCGATATATTCCGTTTTCCAAAGTTGAACTTCTTGTTTTGCTTTTTCTTTTTTAAAGGATTCTACTTCAGATTTTAAAGTTGCATTTTCTTCTAAAAGCGATTGTACAGATTTTACAACATCTTTAGATTTCAAGAGTTGAGAAACATTTTTTATTTCAGTCTCTAAACTTGAAAAATATTCTTGAGATTTTTCTCCAGAAATAGCTTCTATTCTACGGATTCCTGCAGCTGTAGAACTTTCAGACAATATTTTGAAAAACCCAATTTCTGCTGTAGATTTCACATGAGTTCCTCCGCAAAGTTCTTTAGAATCTCCAAATTGTATCATTCTTACATTGTCCCCATATTTCTCTCCGAAAAGTGCCATTGCTCCTTTTTCCATCGCTTCTTTTATCGGGATATTTCTAAATTCTTGTAATGCAATATTAGCTCTAATTTTTGCATTCACTTTATTTTCAATGATTTGCAAATCTTCTTCGCTTATTTTTGAAAAATGAGAAAAATCAAATCTTAAATATTCTGAACCAACAAAAGAACCTTTTTGTTCCACATGCGTTCCCAAAACTTCTCGCAAAGCTTCGTGCATCAAATGCGTTACGGAATGATTGGCCTCCGTATTTTTTCTTTTATTTAGATTCACTTCAGCCAGAAATTTTTCGTGAGGTTGTTTCGGAAGTTTTTTTATAGTACTTACTATTAAATTATTCTCTCTTTTGGTATCTATTATTCTTACCGTATCAACATATTGAGACCATTCATCAACAACAATATCAGAAAAAGACATTTTTCCATCAACTTTTGAATTAAGGTTTATTAAAACTCCTTTATCACCAATTTGACCACCTCCTTCTGGATAAAATGGCGATTTTGATAATACTATTTGAAAAAATTCTCCGTCTTTATTTTCTATTTTTCTATATCTTGTGATGTAAGTTTCCGTTTCTAAAACGTCATAACCTACAAATTCTTGCGGTTTTTCATCTAAAATTACCCAATCTTGCACTTTAGAGGTGGAATCTTTTTTAGACCTTGTCTTTTGTTTCAGCATTTCTTCATCAAAACCTTTTTCGTCAATAGAAAGATGTTTTTCTTCGGCAATTATTCGAGATAAATCTGCCGGAAATCCGAAAGTATCATACAATTCAAATACTTCATCTCCTGGCAAAATTTTATTTCCAGTTTTTATAGTTTCATTAATGATAGCATCTAAACGAACCAAACCATGCTCAATCGTTTTCAAAAATGAGATTTCTTCTTCTTTTATTACTTCTGTAACCAGTTTTTCTTGCTTTGTCAATTCTGGGAAATAATCTCCCATTTGATTTTTAAGAACAGCAACCAATTCAAATAAAAATGGCGTTTTCATATCTAAAAAACGGTAAGAATAAGAAATTGCACGTCTCAAAATTCTACGGATTACATAACCTGCACCGTTGTTAGAAGGCAATTGTCCATCTGCAATTGCAAAAGAAACAGCACGAATATGATCTACCAAAACACGAATAGCAATATCTTTTTCATTTTCCAAAATTCCGGTGTATTTTACGCCAGAAAGTTGCTCTACTTTTTCTATTAATGGTGAGAAAACATCGGTATCGTAATTGGAAGATTTTCCTTGCAAAGCCATGCATAGACGCTCAAAACCCATTCCTGTATCTACATGTTTTGCAGGAAGTTTTTCTAAAGTACCATCTGCTTTTCTATTAAATTCCATGAAAACTAAATTCCAAACTTCCACAACTTGTGGATGATCGTTATTTACCAAATCACGTCCAGAAATTTTTGCTTTTTCTTCTTCTGTTCTTAAATCTACATGAATTTCGGAACACGGACCACATGGTCCAGATTCGCCCATTTCCCAAAAATTGTCTTTTTTATTTCCGTTGATAATTCTATCTTCATCTACATATTTTTTCCAAAATTCAAAAGCTTCAGTATCTCTTTCCAAATTTTCTGTAGCATCTCCTTCAAATATACTAACGTATAGATTTTCTTTCGGAATTTTATATACTTCTGTCAATAATTCCCATGCCCAATCTATGGCTTCTTTTTTAAAATAATCTCCAAAAGACCAGTTTCCAAGCATTTCAAACATCGTGTGATGATAAGTATCTCTTCCTACATCGTCCAAATCATTATGTTTTCCAGAAACGCGCAAACATTTTTGAGAATCTGCAATCCGTACAGATTTCGGTGTTTGATAACCGAGAAAATAATCTTTAAACTGCGTCATTCCAGAATTGGAAAACATCAAAGTAGGATCATCTTTCAGCACAATTGGTGCAGAAGGAACTATTAAATGTTGTTTGGATTTATAAAAATCTAAAAACTGTTGGCGTATTTCTTGAGAAGTCATCATAAATAATTGGCTTTTTTTGGAATTGCAAATTTAAGGAATTTTTGAATGTTTTTAAGAATGAATTTTGCAAATGATTTTTTAGATTGTCAATCAATTATACGAGTCACTTTGTCAAAGTTTTAAAGCGTTGCAACTGTACTTTGACAAAGTTTAATATTCAAATTATTATTTTAATAAAATGTGGATTCTAAACAAACTTTGTCAAAGATTTTTAACTTTGACAAAGTGAGTGCGTTGTAAAATTAAAAAATTCTAAATATATTTTCTTACCACACTTAAAACTGAAATTTGCAGAAATAGTAGAAAACTGAAAATGAGATAATAGGCTTGTTTTGGAAGTTCAGATAATTGATATTGAAATTTTTTAAAACCTTCATAGTAATCACTTTCTTGCACAAACTCTACAATTACATCATTACAAAGCAAACATTCTTCTCCTTTTCTATTTGGATCTTTATAATCAACTAAAGCAAACAAATGTCCTGTTTTTTCTAAATCTACGCCATAACGTTCTTGTTTTGTAATATGAAAATCATTCAAAATAGATACAAAATCGCCGTAAGAATTTTTATCATTTAAAATAAATTCAATTCCTGTCTCTTTTTCATTTTTGGCATTTAGTTTTTTCAATTCTGAAACGTAATATTTTGAATTTGCTTTGGCGGAATTTGGTTTCACATATATTTTTTGGTAGTCCCAATTACGAATTCCTTCTAAAGTATTTTGCTCATTTATTGGTAGTTCTGGATTGTATTTCGCAGGTAAACCTAAATCCATAACATTTGGAATTGGTTTTTGCAATTCCCTATTTCCCAAATACCAAAAAACCAGCGGAATGATGATCGCACTTATCAATCCAGGAACGTAATATATTTTGCGAAGTTTGGTTTTCATAATTTAATATAAATTTACAAAAGAAAAATTCGTTCCAAAAATTTTGAAACGAATTATTTTTGCTAATAGCTACCAATCTCTCTTTTTCAAAATCCAGAAAGAACCTACAATGAAAATTATTGACCAAACGATACAAGCAATCAAGCTTTCTGTAGGAAACTGAAATTCGTATTTTGCTCCAATCAATTCTGCAACTTTCAATCGCATCATTGGATTAGGAACTATAGAAGACATACTTTCTAAAGGCAATAATTTTGAGAAATAAAAGGCATCTACAGAATTCATTACTTCTGTTTTATCAGAAAAATCTTTTATTCTAAAATAACTTTCTACACCACCAATTATTCCTTCCACAATCCACCAAATAAAATTTGCTAAAAAAACAAAAATTGATTTTCTAAGTAATATGGAAAGAAACATCAAAAAGCTGAAAAAAGCGAATAATTTGATGAGATAAGTCCCGATAAAATACATTTCTGCCGTAACCAAAGCTGTTTCTGTGCTTTCAGAATATTGATACCCTAAATATAAAGTTACTGCAAAAACTACAATGGTACTCACTAATGAAAATAGAGATATGGTAATTAACTTTGAACCAACAAACTCTTCTCTGCTCAATCCATCAATGGTATTTTGCTTGAACATTCTATTGGTAAACTCCTGTGTGATGGAGAAAATGATAATCATTCCTAAAAATATTTTGAGCAATCCAACAATATAGGTGGTGAAATTCCAAATTTCTGGGAAATTGTAAATTCCTTGTTCTTTTAGATTGATGGAGAAGTCTTTAGAAATTTGTATATCGACTAAACCGATAAATAGCAATGCTATCAAAATGGCAAAATAGATACCTGTAAATATTTTGAAAGGTCTGTAATTCAGGTTTTTTAGTAATTCTAATTTTAATAATCGGATCATTATGCGTTGTTTTTTACGAGTTCAAGGAATTGATTTTCAAGAGATTGCTTTTTCTTTACCAAAAGCGAAAGGTAAATACCTTTTTCTACCATTTTTTTATTGAGTTCTGTTGCAGAAATATCTTGATTGATAAAGGCTGTAATTAAATCTCCACTTACTTTTACCGAAGAAAATAGTTGGCTTTCTTCTAAAATTTTGATAAGCTCTTCATGTTGATCTGCTTTTAGTTCAAAAAATCCTTTAGAACTCGTCATACCATCTACGGTTCCAGAATAAATTGCCGTTCCTTCTTTTAAAACAATTACATGACTGCAAATTTTTTCTATCTCATCTAAAAGATGACTTGCAATAATAATGGTTATTCCTTTTTGAGCAATATTGGTAATGATTTCTCGAATCTGAATAATTCCTTCAGGATCCAAACCGTTTGTTGGTTCGTCTAAAATTAATACTTCAGGATTATTTAATAAAGCAGAAGCGATAGATAATCTTTGTTTCATTCCTAAAGAATAGGTAGAGAATTTGTCGTTTTTTCTTGCCAAAAGTCCTACTGTTTCT
>CAXYUO010000048.1:0-14065 GCA_964292185.1 uncultured Frigoriflavimonas sp. | reverse complement strand
TTACCAAAGAGAAGTAAGATCCTACTACGATTTAGAAGAACTTTGGGGAGATGCCAAAATAACTTTAATAGAAAATTAAATTATAATTTTATAATAAATTAAATGAATAACAAAGGATTCAACTGGTTTTTTCCAGTTATGATATTGGCATTAATTCTTTTTTTTGGGACAAGTATTTTCATGTCTGCCAATAAAAAAGAGATAAGTGAAGAAAAATTTATCACCATGTTGCAAGAAGGAAAAGTGCAAGATGTGAAGGTGTTTAGAGATAATTATACAGCAGATATTTTTCTAAATAAAAATGCAAAAAACGAATTAGTAAAAAAGGAAGAAACAAACAACAATCCATTTTCAGCTTTAAACAATGCTCCACAAGCAGATTACAGTGTAAAATATGGAGATACTCAACTTTTACTTGGTAAAATTGCTGAAGTAAAAAAGAGTAATGATAAAATTACTACCAATGTAGAAGTAGGAAATGCAACCAATGCTTTCGAAAGTATTATGATTCAAATTTTAATAGGTTTGGTCATTCTTTCTGTAATTTATTTTATCCTTTTCAGAAAAATGGGTGGAAGTGGTGGTCCAGGTGGACAAATTTTTTCTATAGGAAAATCAAAAGCCAAACTCTTCGATGAAAAAGATAAAATGGCTGTTACCTTCAAAGATGTAGCAGGATTAGAAGGAGCAAAAGAAGAAGTTCAAGAAGTAGTAGATTTCCTTAAAAATTCTGAAAAATACACAAAATTAGGAGGAAAAATACCGAAAGGAGTACTTTTAGTTGGTCCTCCTGGAACAGGAAAAACTTTATTAGCAAAAGCTGTAGCAGGTGAAGCAAAAGTTCCTTTCTTTTCACTTTCTGGATCAGATTTTGTTGAAATGTTTGTAGGAGTTGGTGCAAGTAGAGTTAGAGATTTATTCGCACAAGCAAAAGCAAAATCTCCCGCAATTATTTTTATTGATGAAATAGATGCAATAGGAAGAGCAAGAGGAAGAGGAGGAATGCAAGGTGGAAATGATGAAAGAGAAAACACTCTAAACCAATTGCTTACAGAAATGGATGGTTTTGGTACAGATGTAAATGTTATCATAATGGCAGCTACGAATAGAGCCGATATTCTAGATAAAGCATTAATGAGAGCAGGTCGTTTTGATAGATCTATTCATGTAGATTTACCAGAATTGCATGAAAGAAGAGCTATTTTTGATGTACACCTTGCAAAAATTAAAGTAGAAGAAAATCTTGATAGAGAATTTCTTGCGAAGCAAACCCCAGGTTTTTCTGGAGCAGATATTGCCAATCTTTGTAACGAAGCAGCATTAATAGCTGCGAGAAATAGCCACGAATCTGTACTGAAACAAGATTTTCTTGATGCAGTAGATAGAATTATTGGAGGTTTAGAAAAGAAAAACAAAGCCATAAAACCATCTGAAAAGAAAAGAGTTGCTTATCATGAAGCTGGTCATGCTGCAATTTCTTGGCTGGTAGAACACGCTTCTCCACTTTTGAAAGTTACTATTGTACCAAGAGGAAGATCTTTAGGAGCAGCTTGGTATTTGCCAGAAGAAAGACAATTGACAACTACAGAACAAATGTATGACGAGCTTTGCGCACTTCTTGGAGGAAGAGCTGCAGAACAAACCATGTTTGGAAACGTTTCTACAGGCGCACTTTCAGATTTAGAAAGAGTTACCAAACAAGCACAAGCAATGGTTACCATCTATGGTTTAAACGATAAAATTGGGAATATTTCTTATTATGATAGTTCTGGACAATCTGAATATAGCTTCGGGAAACCTTATTCTGAGCAAACGGCAAAGATGATTGATGAAGAAATTTCTAAAATTGTAGAAGGTCAATACCATCGTGCTTTGCATATTTTACACGAAAATAGAGGCAAGCTTGATGCTTTAGCTGCAAAATTACTAGAAAAAGAAGTGATTTTCCGAGAAGATTTAGAAGAAATTTTTGGAAAAAGAGCTTGGGATCCAGAACTTACAGAAAACCCTGTAAGTTTAGCAGAAAATGCAGTAATAGAAGCTGTTGTGAAAGAGCAAGATAGCAGTTCTCAACAATAATATTTATAATAAAAATCGACCAAGAATAATATATTTTATTACTTGGTCGTTTTTTTGTTCCTATAAGCAATTTTTAAACAAATATTTTTTATATTTTTGTATGATATAATAAAAGATTGAGCTTTTTTAAAAAATTTGTAAACAAACTACTAAACCAGCCAGAAGACGAAAGTTCTCAAAGCTTGGAAAAATTAGGAGATTCGCTGAAAGATGCTGATCTAGATTACAAATTTGCCCAATTGTTCACACATTCTGGTGGAATATTTAATTATTGTGAAGATGAAAATGAAGCTCTACAAACACTAAATAAAATAGTGAATGTAGAAAACATCAGCTCTACCTTTTGCTTTGATGAAGATTTGCAAAAATTCTTAACTGTAGTAAATGTTTCCTACAATTCAGATTTAGAACTTTTTCATGATGCTGCTTTCATCACTTGCGAATATTTAATTGCTTATGATGGAAGAATTGTACTTTCAAATAATAATATTAAACATTATCATTCTTCAAGATTGCCAGAAAAAATAATTATCATGGCAAATGTTTCCCAAATTGCCACAAACTTAAACGAAGCTATGGCTAAAATAAAAAGAAATGGAAACTTTAAAAATCTAACTTCTATCAGTGGTAGCCAAAATAAATTAGATGATAGTGCTGGAAAATCATACAAACTTTTTTTACTGCTTTTAGAAGATTAGTACATTCTATTAAATAAATAATTTTGGATAAAAATCTTCTTCTTCGCAGTATTTCTGGTTTTGTATATGTATTGGTAGTACTATTTTGCACACATCCTATTGGTGCAGAAATGCTAAATAGCATATCGCCTTATGAAATCCCTCAACAATATTTGTATTTCTCACTCATCGTTTTTCTAGCTTTTTTTGGAGCTAAAGAATGTGTAGGTATCATGAAATTTGGTAATGGCTATGAAAAATGGATTGTTTTTCCCTTGATTGCATTCGTTTTTTATACCTATTCTAAAAGATTTTTCCATCACGATTTTTATTTTAATTTTAGAATTAATGAAATTCTTGCAATTGCATTAATAATAATAGCAGTTGTTACGCTTTTCAAATTCACCAGTGAACTTTATGCAGATGGTGGAAAGCTGATTTTCACAGTTATTTATGTAGCGTTACCTTTTGGTTTTGCTCTTGGTTTGCCAAAATATTCAACGATAGATAATAGCTTTTCTTTAGAAGTTTTTTTCCTATTTGTATTAATTTGGAGTAGTGATACATTTGCTTACATTTGTGGAAGATTATTTGGAAAACATAAAATGGCTCCGAAAATTTCTCCGAAAAAAACCTGGGAAGGTCTTATTGGTGGAGTTATTTGTACCGTTGTTTTAGGATATTTTGTAGAAATGTATCATCCAAATCTTCGTGGTAATTGGATGGTAGTTGGCTTTTTAGTTTCTATTTTCGCTCCATTTGGAGATTTAGTAGAAAGCCAATTGAAAAGAAGTTTTGGTGTGAAAGATAGTGGAAACATAATACCAGGACATGGTGGAATATTAGATAGATTAGATAGTTTTATCATTTGTGTACCAGCTATTTATTTATACTTCATTTTAGATAAAATTATATAAAAAATTATGAAATTACATAAAGAATCCAAAGGAACCATCATAGTTGCGAGTATATTATTCGCGATGTTAGCATTTTTAGCTGTTTATTTTTTAAAAATGTGGTCTTTATTCATTATAATTCCATTATTAGTTATTTATGGCTTGGTTTTTTGGTTTTTCAGAGTTCCTACAAGAAACATTTTGAATCATACAGAAAATGTAATTGCACCAGTAGATGGAAAAGTGGTGATGATAAAAGAAGTGGAAGAAACCGAATTTTTAAAAGAAAAATGCCTTCAAATTTCTATTTTCATGTCACCTTTGAATGTTCATATTTGTAGATTTCCGGTTTCTGGTGATGTCATTTATAAAAAATACCATCCAGGAAAATATTTGGTAGCTTGGCACGAAAAATCTTCCACAGAAAACGAAAGAACAAGTGTAGCGGTAGAAACTGCATCAAAACAAAAAGTGCTTTTTCGACAAATTGCAGGTTATGTTGCTCGTAGAATTGTATTCTATTGCAATGAAGGAGATGCCGCAAAAGCTGGACACGAATTTGGTTTTATAAAATTTGGTTCTAGAATGGATGTTTTTTTACCATTGAATACAGAAATTATTTGCAAAATCGGAGATAAAACTAAAGGTGGAGAAGATGTAATTGCAAAACTGAAAGTATAATGGATAAGGTTTTCAAAAAATTGGATAACGTATTTAATCTCTTCGCACAGAAAGAAAATTTCAACGAAGTAATGACGAGTATTCAAAACGGTGTTCCCTTCAAAGGAACCAATCTTTGGATTCTTATTTTCGCAATTTTTATAGCAAGTTTAGGTTTAAATATCAATTCTACAGCTGTAATTATTGGTGCTATGCTTATTTCTCCTTTAATGGGTCCAATTATTGGTGTTGGTTTTTCTGTAGGCGTAAATAATCCTTCTTTATTAAAATCATCATTAAAAAATTACGCATTTTCCTTTTTCGTTGGTTTGATAACTTCTACCATCTATTTTTCTATAACGCCATTAAGCGAAGCGCATTCAGAAATTTTGGCAAGAACTTCTCCTAATATTTATGATGTATTTATTGCGTTTTTTGGTGGAGCTGCAGGAATGCTTGCAAATGGAAGTAAATTAAAAGGTAATGTAATCCCTGGAGTTGCTATTGCTACAGCTTTGATGCCACCTTTGTGTACTGCAGGATACGGTTTGGCTACTGGTCAATATTCTTTTTTCTTTGGTGCTATCTATTTGTATATTATCAATACGGTTTATATTGCAGTTTCTACTTTCTTGGTGGTGAAAATATTGAATTTTCCGTCTTATCATTTTAATAATGACGAAAAGATTGAAAAAAGATCTCAAAATATCATGTGGATTTTAGTAGGACTTACTTTAATTCCAAGTATTTATTTTGGATATGTGATGATAAAGAAAAATTCTTTTGAAACCATTGCAAAGAATTTCATTTCTAATGAAGCTATTTTTCCAAATAATTTTCTACTTCAAAAAGATATTAATTTTGAAGAAAACAAGATTACGCTTACTTATGGCGGTCAAAAATTAGAAGATAATGACCTTTCAGTTTTGAAAAAAAGAGCAATGAATTACGGTTTAGATAGCGTAAAAATTGTTGTAAATCAAGGGTTTAATTTTGCGTTGCCAAATTCATCAGATCAAACTACAATGAAAACTGCAGAAGAACCAATTGTTTCTAAAGAAAATTTTGCGAAAATGATTGCTTTTCAAGACAGCATCAATTCTGAACAAAAATTATCAGAGAAAATTTTCAAAGAATTGAGGTCTCAAAATCCAGATGTTTCTGGTTTTTCTTTAAGTTATGTGATGATAAATACAGATTCTATCAGTAGAAAATCTAAATTGGTATTGGTTGAAACAAAAGCTAAAATATCAAAAGAAGAGAAAGAAAAGCTTACTAATTATCTAAGATTACGTGTAGAAAACGATTCTGCAGAAGTTATTATCAATGAGAAATAGATTTCTAAGTATATAATTGGTCTAAAACACAATATTTGTCATTCTGGAGGAATTTCACGCTAAAAGATTCCTCTGGAATGATAAAAGTGTGATTGAGTTACGTTTATTTTGGGTAACTATTTTGTATAAGTCATTGGTATTAAAACCTTAATCAATTTATTGTTGAAAAATTCTTCAATTGTAAAGAAGGTTTTAAAACTAAATCCTTAATTTTTTCTACTCAAAGTTCTGTAAATCAACTAGTTTTCTATAGATTCCATCTTTTGCATAAAGAGAATCGTGGTTGCCTTTTTCCATTATTTTTCCGCGTTCCATTACCACAATTACGTCTGCTTTTTGGATGGTGGAAAGTCTGTGAGCAATAACCAAAGAAGTTCTATTTTCCATCATTTTTTCTAATGCATCTTGTACAAAACGTTCAGATTCTGTATCTAATGCAGATGTTGCTTCGTCCAAAATCATAATTGGAGGATTTTTAAGAACAGCTCTTGCAATGGAAATTCTTTGTTTTTGTCCGCCAGATAATTTTCCACCAGCTTCGCCAATACTTGTTTCATAATCATTCGGAAGATCAGAAATAAAATCGTGAGCATTTGCAACTTGTGCAGCATACACAATATTTTCTTTTTTAGAATTGGGTTTTCCTAGTGCAATATTTTTCGCAATAGAATCATTAAATAAGATATTATCTTGAGTTACCAAACCAAATAATTTTCGATAGCTGGATAGTTTTATGTCTTTAATATTCACACCATCTACTAATATTTCGCCTTCTTGAACATCATAAAAACGGGTAATAAGATTGGCGATTGTACTTTTCCCACTTCCACTTTGCCCAACCAAAGCTACAGATTTTCCTTTCGGAATTGTAAGGGAGAAATTGTCTAAAATTATTTGATCTTCATAGGCAAAACTGATATTTTTAAATTCAATTTCGCTTTCAAAAGTTTCTAATTCTACAGCATTTTCTACTTCTTTCATTTGATAATCTGCATCTAGAATTTCAAAAACTCTTTTGGCAGAAACTTCTCCTTTTTGCATATTAGAAATAGCATTTGCTAGTTTTTTCAATGGATCCAAAATAGTATAGAACAAAGAAATATAAACGATGAATTCTCCTCCATCTAAACCTTTTCCTTGTATGGCGAGTTTTCCGCCAAAATAGACAATCATAGCAATAGTTGTAGCTCCCAAAAGTTCACTAGTTGGTGATGCCAAAGCTTTTTTCTTGAATAATTTCAAAGATAAATCTCGAATTTTATTTAAAGAATCATTAAATCTATTTTGAATTTGTTCTGTAGCATCAAATATTTTAATAATTTTTAAACCAACCAAACTTTCATCTACATAAGAGTACATTTTTCCTAATTCTTGCTGAGCTTCACCAGTATCTTTTTTCAAACTTTTTCCTATTACCGAAATTATAGTTCCCATGATTGGAAATACGATTAAAGTGAAAATAGTCAATTCAAAATTGGAATACAATAAATATCCCATCGTAAGAATAATTACGATAGGAGATCGGATAATATCGATCAAACTATTTAAAATATTCCCTTCTATTTCGCCGACATCAGAAGTAATTCTTGCAAAAATATCTCCTTTTCTGGTTTCGGAAAAAAAGGCAACTGGAAGATCCAAAATTTTATTGTGCAATTGAATTCGGAAATCTCTAGAAACACCAGTTCTAGAATACGTAAGATAAAACTCTGAAAAATAACTAAATACATTTCTGAAAAGAAACATGCTGATAAAAAATATACAGGTAAGTAATAATACAAACTCAGGTCCTTTTTCTGTTTGAATTTCTTGAATAAAAAAATTAAAACTATTCTTTAAATAATCGCCTATTTCTGATATGTTTCCGCTGTAAACTGGTTCTACATCAATTTTCTTCATTTCTTTATCAAAAAGGATATTTAATACTGGGATGAAAAATAACATCGCCAAAATATTAAAAATAGCGTAAAGAATATTGAAGAAAATCCCTATTCCAAGAGTTCGTTTGTAGGGAAGAATATATTGTATAGATCTTTTATAGTAATTCATAAATGGAAAAATGTAGCTGCAAAATTACGGAAAATAATAGGACGAAATATTTAACTATTAAAAATAAAAAAACAGCTCCTAAAAAGGAACTGTTTCACTCAAAAAAAAATCATTGTCGGGATTATCTTAGTCGGTCTACAGATTTCACGAGCCTTTCATCTTTTCTTATATATATGTTTGCCATTACAAGACAAAATATAGAAAGTAAAACGAAAACTGGCTCAATACCTTTCTCCGGAAAGTTAATTCCTCCAGATAATTTTAGCAACCAATAACTGATAACTCCCATCAACAAAATATGGATATAAATAGAAATTTTGTTCAGCAAAAGCTGTCTTTTTCTATTTTTAAAACTAACGATACTGAAAATACCTAATAATACTAGAACGATTGTACTTGCAGATAATATGGGTAAATCTTTTATTATAAAAACATCTTGCCCTGTATAAAACAGGAATAACGCGCCTAAAACAGCAAGAACGAGCCAAACAGTTTGTATTCTTTGTAACATTTTGTAGGATATTGTTGCAAAAATAGGATAATATTTGTGTAATTCAAAAAAAATTGTAGATTTGCATAGAGATATGCTCTCAAACCTTCGTCTCCTGATGTTGGTTTAACCGAAAGTAGCACACATACTTTTATACATTTTATATACTAAAAACATACCTATTTTATGTTCAACATTGAAACGCTAAAGTCTAAAACTGATGCGGAATTAAACAAAATTTCTAAAGATTTAACAATTAAAAGTCCTAGAAATTCTACTCAAGAAGAAAAAGTTTTCGCAATTTTAGATTTCCAAGCTTCTAATACTAAGCAAGTTACAGAATATCTTAAAACTTCTACAGAACAAGTTGCTAATATTCCTGTAGAAACCGAAGCTCCAATAATTGCAAAAAAACCAGCTCCGAAGAAAAAACCTGTTCCTAGAAAAAAACCAGCCGTTGCAGAAACTGAAGTGAAAGCAGAGGTAGAAACTACAAATACCGAAACCATTGCTAAAGAAGAAACTGTTGTAAAACCACCATTGAAAGCTAAACGTGGTAGAAAAACAAAAGCAGAAATTGAAGCTGAAAAACTAGAGCAAAATAAAACTGAAGATAACGAGAATACTTCTGCAACTACAGAGGGAACTACGGAAAAAGTTGAAAAGCCGGTAATTGCTAAAAAAGCTCCACCAGCAAAAAAACCAAATCCAAATCAGGTAAAAAAGGAAGAGCCAAAGGAAAATCCTAACAGAAATCCTAATCAAAATTCTAATGGGAGTAATAATAATCCCAATCAGAACTCTAATAAAAACCCAAATCAGAATTCTAACAATAGCGAAAATCCTAACCAGAATCCAAATCAGAATTCTAAGCCAAATCAAAATAGGAATCCAAATCCTAATCAAAACAGGAATCCTAATCAAAACCCTAATCAGAATCCTAACAGAAATCCTAATCAAAACAAATCTTCTGAACAAAACGAAGATCAAAATGGAAATTCTGAAGGAAAATCTAACAACAGAAATCCTAATCAAAACCAAAACCCGAATCAAAATAAATCCAATAACAATCCTCCACAGGAACAAAAAAAGGAATATTCTTTCGATGGTTTAGTTACTATTGAAGGTGTTTTAGAAATTTTGCCAGATAACTATGGTTTTCTAAGGTCTTCAGATTTTTCTTATATTTCTTCTCCAGATGATGTGTATGTTTCTACCAATCAAATCCGTAATTATGGTTTGAAAACTGGTGACAACGTAAAAGGAATTGTGCGTTTACCAAAAGAAGGTGAAAAATATTTCTCTCTTCAAAAACCTACAGAAGTAAATGGTAGAGATTTAGATTTTATAAAAGATAGAGTAGCTTTTGAATATTTGACGCCACTTTTCCCAGAAGAAAAATTTAATCTTGCAGAAAAAGGTTCTACAAAATCTACCAGAATTGTAGATTTATTTGCACCCATCGGAAAAGGACAAAGAGCAATGATTGTTGCCCAACCAAAAACGGGTAAAACAATGCTTTTGAAAGAAATCGCAAATGCAATATCTTCCAATCATCCAGAAGCTTATATGATGGTTCTTTTAATAGATGAAAGACCAGAAGAAGTTACAGATATGGAAAGAAGTGTGAATGCGGAAGTTATCGCTTCTACATTTGATGAATCTGCCGAAAAACACGTGAAAGTAGCTAATTTAGTTTTGGCAAAAGCACAAAGAATGGTAGAATGCGGACATGATGTTGTGATTTTATTAGATTCTATCACAAGATTGGCAAGAGCTTATAATACCGTAACACCAGCTTCTGGTAAGATTCTTTCAGGTGGAGTAGATGCAAATGCTTTGCACAAACCAAAAAGATTTTTCGGAGCGGCAAGAAAAATTGAAGGAGGTGGTTCTCTTACGATTATTGCAACTGCTTTAATTGATACAGGTTCTAAAATGGACGAAGTAATTTTCGAGGAATTTAAAGGAACTGGTAACATGGAGCTTCAATTGGATAGAAAAATTGCCAATAAAAGAATTTATCCAGCGATAGATTTGGTTGCAAGTAGCACAAGAAGAGATGATCTTCTGCATGATTCTTTAACGCAACAAAGAATGTGGATTCTAAGAAAACATCTTGCAGATATGAATCCTTTGGAAGCGATGCAATTTGTAGAAAAAAGCATCAAACAAAGCATCAATAATGAAGAGTTTTTGATGAGCATGAATAAATAAAAGACGAAAAAAAGATAGACTGAAAGATAATAGATTTTAAAACATTCATATCCGTAAATAGTAATAATTACTAAACCTCTGTGAACTTTGCTAAATGAAATGCCTTTGCGAGCATCAAAAGGAAGATAAATAAAAAAAATCTTTGCAAACTCTGCGTTCAAAATTTTATTATGACAAACAACGGACATACGTTTTTAAAATCTCTGATTTCTAAGTTTTTTCTAAATTTTAAATAAAAATAAGCCAATCAATTTTCGTTGATTGGCTTTATTATTTATTTTATCTATGTTAAAGATTTTATAATTTCTGATTAAAATTTTCAGCTTCTATTTAAAATTAACTATATTTGAGTTTAAACATTAAAAAATAATATTATGTCTTTTCAATTACCAGAATTAGGTTTTGCATATGATGCATTAGAACCAAATATAGATGCAAAAACAATGGAAATCCATTATACAAAACACCATCAAGCTTATGTAGATAATGTGAACAATGCTATTGCAGGAACAGAATTAGAAGGAAAATCTATAGAAGAAGTTTGCAAAGAAGGAAGCGACAAACCTGCTGTAAGAAATAATGGAGGTGGACATTATAACCACAGTCTTTTTTGGCAAATTCTTACTCCAGGTGGAAGCAAAGAACCAGTTGGAAACGTGAAAGCAGAGATAGAAAAAATGGGTGGAATGGAAAAATTTAAAGAAGATTTTTCTACTGCTGCGAAAACGAGATTTGGTTCTGGTTGGGCTTGGCTTTGCAAAAAAGCAGATGGATCTTTAGCAGTTTGCTCTACTCCAAACCAAGACAATCCTTTGATGCCAGTTGCAGATTGCCAAGGAATACCAGTTTTAGGTTTAGATGTTTGGGAACATGCTTATTATTTGAATTATCAAAACAGAAGACCAGATTATGTAGGAAATTTCTTCAACGTAATCAATTGGGATAAAGTGGAGGAATTGTACAATAAATAAATTGTAGATTTTTTTAAAAATATATAAAAGGTTCAGAGTTTTCTGAGCCTTTTTTTTGTGTTTATGGGTTGTTAATTCTGAAATTTGAAAAAGAAAATTTTTGGAAGAACATAATTACTGTATCCATTATTGCATTTCTATTTCAAAATAATTAATTTAGCATAGAAAATTTGTAGTAACTTTGATATTATTTCAAATGATACTACTTTAAAATTCACAAAATATGATTGCTATAAAACCACAATATATCACCGATAATCAAGGAAAAAAAATTTCTGCAATTCTCCCGATTAAACAATTCAAATCTCTTCTAGAAAATTTGGAAGAGTTAGAAGATATTCGTTTGTATGATGAAAGTAAAAATGATGACGAACCTGCTTTAACCAAGGATGAAGCAATGAAACTTTTGAAAAAAGAAAGAGAAAAATTAGGAAATTAATGTTTGAGCTTAAATATAAGAAAAAAGCCATCAAAGCATTGGCGAAAATAAACGAGCCGTATTGTTCTTCTATTTTAAAAACAATAGAATTACTTGCAGAAAATCCAAAACCTTTCGGGTATATTAAATTAACAGGTAGAAGTGGATATAGAATTCGTGTAGGCACTTATCGTATTATCTACGATATTTTTGATGATGTTTTGGTAATAGAAATTGTAAATATTGGAAGCAGAGGAGATGTTTATGAATAAGAAACAAATTAATTATCTATGAGTTTTAAAATTGCTTTTGCTCTAATTCTAACCTTTTTCCAAATTTCATTATTTAAATCATTTGCTTCGTGTAAACCTTTTTCATCAATTTCATTTAACAGTAAATCTAATTCTGAAAACATTTCTGAAAAATTTTCATCATAATTACTTTGTAAAAATTTAGCATCATCATATTCTAATAAAATTTCATCAATATTAAAGTATTTATTGCCGAATAAATTTTCTAAATATTTTATTTGCTCCTCTGAACTTGAAGATAGAACTTTTAGACTATTAATTAGCATATCATTTTTTTTTAATCTAAGAATTTCTATTTAAAAACCCCAATCTCTTCCAGAAATTTGATAATTGCATCACCAATTTCTCTGTTTTTTTCTTTGTCGAATTTTCCATGAAGTCCACCTTCTAGGGTTATAAATTCAGATTTTATGCCATTTTTTTTGCCAAAAAAATTAGATGTTTTGTTCTGCAGAAGAGTTTAAAGAATGTAGAATTTCTTGAGTTATATCTTTTCCACCTCCAATGTTTTTGATTAATGAGCCAATAGTGTAAATCGGTCCCCAAGGAAATCCCCACCAACCAAAAACCAATGTTAGCAGTGTGTATCCGATGCTATATTTAACAGTAGACTCACCTGCTTTTATAAAATAAATGTCCGTTGGACGTTTAAAAGTCATAATTAAAATTGAAAAACAATATTGAAAAACTACAAATTTAGCACCCTTTTGAAGTTCCATATTTATTTGATCGTTTGAAAGTCCTTCAAGATTTTTGATTTGTGCCATCTGTGTATTTTTAAATTAATTATTATGGAGGAATTTTATTTTTTGGTTGCCAAAAGTAATAAAAAAATGAACTTAATAAAAATTAAATTTAACACTACTATTTTTAATCTCTAAGAATTTCTATTCAAAAACCCCAATCTCTTTCAGAAATTTAATCATTGCATCACCAATTTCCCTGTTTTTTTCTTTGTCGAATTTTCCATGAAGTCCGCCTTCTACGGTTATAAATTCAGATTTTACGCCATTTTTTTGTAGTTTTTTATACAAATCTACAGATTGTTGATAAGGCACAGTTGGATCTGCATCGCCATGAACAATAAAAATGGGTGGGCTGTTTTTGGTAATATAATTTATCGGAGAAACGGATTTTATAAAATCTTCATCTGCAACTTTTACTCCAAGCCATTCAAATGCAGATTTGCTTTTTAGTTTTCCGAAAGTCCAATCGTAAACATCAGTAATTCCGTATTTATCAATTATCGCAGCTACTTTTATGTTTTCTGTTGAATTGCAATTGGCATCAAAACGATGGTCATTTCCTAAAAGTCCGCCCATCAAAGCTAAATGTCCACCTGCACTTCCTCCCATTATTACAATTTTTGTAGGATCTATGTTTAATTCTTTTGCATGATTGATGATGTAAATGAGCATACAACGTGTATCTTCTATTGCTGCAGGAGCTTTTGCTTGCGGAGAAAGCCGATATTCCATGTTTGCAACGGCGAAACCAGCTTTAAAAAAAGTATTAAATCCGGTTTGAGGTTCTTTTACGCCTTTATTCCAACCACCACCATGAATATTGATTATTATAGGCGTTGGTTTTGCAGAATTCAAATTAAAATACAAATCTGCTTTTCCTTCCCAATCTTTAGTTTGGGTATAGATTATATCTAATTTTTTGGTATAACTTTCTGGCAATATTACTGGTTTGTAGCTTGCAGTTTCTTGTGCAAAAACATTGATTGCAAACAATAAAAATAGTAAAGTTGAGCGTAAATTTTTCATATCAATTTCATTTTTTAATTGGAGCAAGTAATAAATAGAAAATCCATGCAAACCAAGAAATGAATAGTACAGCAAGAATCCACGCTAATTTTTCACTTCCTCGTGTTTTGCTAGAAAAAAGGATTGATAGAATCACGGCTTTCTTATAAAAAAAAGAAAGGTTTCCTAAAAATTGTATTTTTGGAGTG
>CAXYUO010000047.1:0-14086 GCA_964292185.1 uncultured Frigoriflavimonas sp. | reverse complement strand
ATTTTCAAAAAAAAATATATCTTTTTATTTGGAAATCAACACAGAATCTTAATGAAACTTAATGGTGAAAAATTCAAAACAAAATTAAACTTCAAACAATTTCAAACTAAAGTTCTATGATTCAAGATAAAGACTTTTTAATTCAACAAAATTGGTTGTGGAATTAATCACAATGTAATAACAATAATAAATATGAAAAACATCATAAAGCTTGAAGAACTTGGACAGTTTTTTCTTTCAATATTTTTATTTAGTCAATTAAAGTTTGCTTGGTGGGTTTTTCCTGCTTGTCTTCTACTGCCAGATTTATCTATGATAGGATATTTAAAAAATCCAAAAATTGGAGCTTGGGTTTATAATTTTTTTCATCATAAACTTCTTGCAATATCAATTTATATCTTGGGAATCTATTTCAATTTACCAATAGTAACTTTAGCTGGTGTAATTCTGTTTGGACATTCTGCAATGGATAGAATTTTTGGATACGGTTTAAAATTTAAAGACGATTTTAAAAATACGCACTTGGGTAAAATTTAAAATTGTAAAAATATATCGGTTGCAAAATTTCAAACCTTAATTTTCTTAACCAGAATAAACTTTGTTTGGTCCTTATTGAAAAGGCATCATCAAAAAACTTAATGACCATAATTTCTTAATGAAACTTAATGGTAAAAATTCATAGTAAAACTATACTTTCTCAAAGATTTTAACTTTTGCTTAGCCGAATCTTCGATTTAACAACGTGAATGCAATAAAACGATATAAAACAAATTAAAACTCTTCAAACCATTTCAAACTAAAGTTCTATGATTCAAGATAAAGACTTCTTAATCCGTCAAATCCAGCAGTTTGCAGCAATGCTTTCAAAATTACTGTTAGGTAAAAACGAAGGAAAACCCGAAGAAATAGAATTGGTAATAGAAACCCAAATGAAAGATATTTTTAAAACTACCTTTCCAGATTTGGCAGCTTTATCAAAAGAAGAGATTATTGAGAAAGTAGAAGTCTTTAAACCTCATCAACAACCAGAAATTTACGAAATGCTCGGTCATCTTTTCTATTTTAAAAACAAAGAAAATTTTGAAGTAAAATTGGCAGAACATTCTATTTTCTTCTATGAAATCTGGATTGAGAAAAGCCAAACCTTTTCGTTTCCTGTAAATGCGAGGATTGCAGAGTTGAAGATGGAATTGACTTAAATTTATAGGATATAGAATTTATTTCAAAATTTATTACTCGATTTGAATGTTCAATAGAATCGGGATTTATCCCGATTAAAAAATATTTAAAAACTAATTGGCTTTAGCCAAAACTTAAAAAAGAATTTGGCTAAAGCCATTTAGGAACTTGAATTAGAAAATGGGCTAAAGCCCATTCCTATTGAATTGTTTTTAAACTAAAAATAAAAAAATCAATCTTATTGAATGATTTTTAGATTTAGAAATCAAATATTTATTAAAAAGTAATCCTATAACTTCCTGTAGAACTACTATTTGCACGCTCAGCTTTCACGTATTTTTTCACCCAAGCTACAGATGTAGAAACCACACAAGGATCTGAAACTCCACTTGATCTTCTCGCAGAAACTACATTTCCTGCTTTATCTACTGTGAAAGAAATATTGATGGTTCCACTTGCAGAGCAAGAATTTGCTGGTTGAACTCCACCTCTTCCCATAGTTCCGGGAATAAAATCTGTCAAATTTCTATCAACACCTATTTTGCTGGTTCCGTTTCCATCACCACCAAGTGGATCTCCGTTATTGCCAATAGTTCCATTGGTACCTTGCGATCCAGGAGTTGTACCTCTTCCTTTTATTAAATTCCCGATTGCTGCATTTCCTTTTCCGTCTCCTTGTTTTTTAGTTGTGGTAGATTTCGTTGAAGCAGAAGATTGTTTCGTAGTTTTTGAAGGTGTAGCTTTAGATTTTGTTATTTTATCGTTGCTTTTCGGCGTAGAAACTTTGGTGTTATTTCCTGTAATTATACGATCTACAACTGGAGGAGAATTTACTTTTTGTGGCTCAGAAACAGGATCTTGCGGAGAAATCATTTCACTTGCAGACCTACTTCCATCTTGGTTTGCAGGTTCTTCAGCTTGATTGCCGTTTCTATTATCTCCAAAATTAATAAGCATTGTAGTTACAGCTTCAGTTGCAATTTCTGGAGTTCTTGTAAATTTGTAAAAATAAATTAGCAAAAGCACCAATAGCGAAACCAATACCGTAATTATGGCACTTTTTCTACGATCAGCATTTTCGTTTTTATTAGATTCTACAGTATAATTCATTTATTCTTTTTCGGTAGTTGCAATAGCAAGATTATATTTGTGCGTTTCTGCAATTCCCATTGCGAAAACTACATCTTTATGCTTTGTATTTTCATCAGCTCTTATTGTAAATGTTGGATTTTGAACGCCATCTAAAGTTTTTACCAGATAATTTTCCAAATCTTCTTTAGCAATTTCTTTATCATTTACAAAATATTTGCCATCTTCTGTAATGCTCACAGAAGTTGGATCTTGCACATTCGGATCTCCTGCAGCAGATTGTGGCAATTTCACTTCTATAGCGCTTTGGCTAATAGCAGAACTGGTAATCATAAAAAATATAAGCAAGAGAAATATAATGTCCGTCATAGAAGACATGCTAAATTCTGCACTTATCCTATTTCTTCGTTTCAGTTCCATATTATACTGGTTTGTTTAAAGTATCTAGAAATTCGTTCACATGCGTTTGAATTTTCAATACTAATCGATCTACTTTTGTAACTAAAATATTATAAAAGAAATAGGCAGGAATTCCCACAAAAAGACCAGCTGCAGTAGTTGCCATTGCTGTATAAATACCAGATGCAAGAAGTTTCGGACTTACAGCTCCAGTTACGTTAGAAATTTCAAAAAATGCCATAATCATCCCGATTACTGTTCCCAAAAAACCAAGCATTGGTGCTGCTCCAGAAGCTGAAGCCAATAAATTTAGATTTTTTTCTAATTTTGAAACTTCCAATTGTCCTTGGTTTTGCATCGCGTTTGAAATATCAGAAATTGGTCTTCCTATTCTTGCCAAACCTTTTTCTATCATCCTTGCTTCTGGAGAATCTATGGTTTTGCAATAGTCAATACCTGTTTCTATTTTACCGTTTTGTACAAAATCTTTTATATTTTCTAAAAAATTAGGGGTAGTTTTCGCGGCTCTTTTTATGAAAAAATACCTTTCTAAAAAGATATACAATGCCAAAATTCCTAGTAAGAAAATGGCAACCATTATCAAATTACTTACTAATCCTCCACCAAATAATATTTCCCAAAGAGAAAATACTTGTTTTTCTACACCTGTTTTTCCAGCGTTTAAAGCACTTTGTGCTGTTTGTAAGCTATCTTGCATAATTTTTATTAATAATATACAACGCAGAAAGTCCATGTTTAGTATGGATTTCTACATTTTTTTGTGTTATGTTAAAAAAAGAGTTAAATTAATCTTCGTCTATTTCTGGAGTATCTGGTTGAAAATGACATTTTAACTTAAAAGAAATTAATTCATCTTTGCCAGTATAGAAATCATCTATTTTTCCTTCCCAAATTAATTGTAACACTCCATTTTCGTCTTCAGAAAAGCTGAGTTTATTTTGATGAAGCAAGGCTTCTTCGTCATCAAAAAGATCTACTTCAGTATAAATTTCGTCTTCAAAATCTTGTATATCAAAAATTTTGCCAACTAATTCCGAAGAATCTACAGGAAAATCTGAAATTTGTAAAGAAATTTGCGGAAAATTGTATTGTAGAGAATCATCTTCTACGTGATCTAAATCTTCATCTGTAATAATTTCCAGTTCAAGAAGGTTTTGTTCATTGAGATAAACCGCTTTGCAATAGGAATGTTGAATATGATACTTCAAAGTTTCCTCTGGATGATAAATTTTTAAAATACCTTTCATTTGTAAAATTTAGATTGAATTTTTAATCCAAATGGAGCTTTTCCATCTAAAATTTTTACAATTTCTCTGTGAATGAGTTTCATTTTAATTAAAAATTGATATTATACGTTTAATAAACTGCATGTACAAAGATAAAAAATAGATTGAATGTAGAAAAATTTTAAAAAATATATTTAAAAGTTTCTATTTCATTTCGTTAACCATCCATTTTCTGCTATTTTATTAATATTTTTGTGCTAATAATTTTTAAAATGAAATCATCAATTTCAAAATAAACTCCACCAAATGAAAAATAAATTTCTTTCAATTACTATATTATTCTCTATCTTCTTTGTATTTATTTCTTGCAAAAAAGAAAGCGCTATAAAATCTGAAGAAAAACAAACTTCAGCAGTTTTGGATAGTTTAGCTTCCAAATATTACGATCAATATTTGCAATTTTATCCTTTAGAAGCAACTTCACAAGGTGTAAATAAATATAATGATCAACTTACCAATACAATATCTACATCTTTTATCACAAAAGAAATTTCTTTTTATACAGAAATTCAAGAAGAATTAAAAAAAATAGATTACAATCAACTTTCAGAAGATGATAAAGTAGTTTTTGATGTTTTGGATTATACTTTGAAAGATAAAATTGAAAAATATGTTTACCATCCAGAATATATTCCCTTCACACAATTTGGCGGTTTGCCTTTGGATTTTCCACTTTTAGGAAGTGGAGAAGGAAGCCAACCATTCAAAAATAATAAAGATTATGATAATTGGCTAAGAAGAATGGAAAAATTCCCGGAATGGATGGATACCGCAATTGCAAATTTTAAAGTAGGAACAGCAAACAAACAAGTGCTTCCAAAAAAATTGGTAGTAAAAATGATTGCACAAATGAAAGGCGAAGAAATCATCAGCAAAGATCTTTCTAAAAATATATTTTATGGTCCGATTAGACATTTTTCTGACGACCTTACTTCTGCTCAAAAAGAAAAATACAGAACGCTATATAAAGATGCAATCAACAATAAAATAATTCCTTCTTACAAAAAAATGGGAGAATTTTTTGAAAAAGAATATCTGCCAACTGCAAGAGATACAGATGGCTACAACGCATTACCAAAAGGAAATGAAATTTACAACTATTACGTAAAAAGCTGGACTACAACCAATATGAACTCTAAGCAAATTAACGAATTGGGCATTCAACAAGTGAATATGCTTCGTGCAGAAATGGAAAAAGTGAAACAAACAGTTGGTTTTAAAGGAACTTTGGAAGAATTTCTTACCGATGTGAAATCCAACCCAAAAGCAATGCCTTTCAAAACTTCTAAAGAAGTAATTGATGCTTTCAACGGAATCATAACGAAAATAGAGCCAAAATTGAAAACCATGTTCAATGTAACCCCAAAAACAGGTTTTGAAATTCGCCAAACCGAGAAATTTCGGGAAGCAACAGCAAGTGCAGAATACATACAAGGAACTCCGGATGGAAAACGAAAAGGAATTTTCTACATTCCAATTCCCGATCCTACAAAAATAAATGTAACCAGCGGAATGGAATCTCTTTTCTTGCATGAAGCAATTCCAGGACATCATTATCAAGTTTCTCTTCAACAAGAAAATACGAACATTCCAAAATTTATGCGTTTTGGTTGGTTTGGAGCTTATGGTGAAGGTTGGGCGCATTATTGCGAAACTTTGGGACCAGAATTTGGATTGTACACAGATCCTTACCAAAAAATGGGCTATTTGAGCGATCAAATGCTTCGTGCAGTTCGTTTGGTAATAGATACTGGTTTGCATACAGGAACCATGAATAGAGAAGAAGCCATCAAATATTTCCTGAGCAATGTAGCGTATGACGAAGCTGGTGCAACTGTAGAAGTAGAAAGATATATGGCAATGCCTGGACAAGCTTTGGGCTACAAAATTGGTGCTTTAAAAATTCGTGAATTGCGTGATAAATATTCTAAAGAATTAGACAAAAAATTTAATCTTGGAGATTTTCATGATGAAATATTGAGCCAAGGTTGCCTTCCACTTTCTGTTTTAGAAAGAAAAATGGAACTTTGGGCGAAGAGTAAGGAGTAACTTGTATTTAAACCTTTTTTTTTAAATAATAAAGTTATGAATAGAGCCATTTATTTTCTAATTCTATTTTCATTTTTGGTTTCCTGCAAAAAAGACGAAACTAAAAAATTAGAATTTAAAGATTGTGTAGTGGAATATCCAAGCTATGGAAGCGGTGAAAAGGAACTTTATGTCGGACATTCGATTTCAAACAAATGGGAACTCGAATCTGCAAAACGAAAATTAGCATTGTGTTTATGTGAAAAGTATCTTGAAAATCCTGACCTAGAAATTAAACTTAAAATATTGGAAATTTATAATAGTAAAGAAGAATATTTTGAACACAATTCTCCAAAAAACATTGATTTTAAAATAATTCTGAAAAATCGAAATGAAATTTTCAATCCAAGTATTTTAATTGATTAAATCACAAAAAATATATTAAATGCCGAAATTTTGGAAAACAAAAGATTCAAAATCGAATAAACTAAAAATTTTACGCTCACAATTCCCCTCTTTTAGAGGGGTGGCAAAATTGAAAATTTTGACGGGGTGTTATTTACGATGAAAGAAGAAACAATCATATTCGGAGAATCAATTCTAAGAAGAAATTTCATACAGGATCTTCCTTACAACCCTCGTTTAAAGGAGAATGCCAAAGCATTGAGAAAAGCAGGCGTACTTTCTGAAGTTCTTTTTTGGCAAAGAGTTCACAGAAATAAATTTTATAATCTGGATTTTGATAGACAGAGAATTATTGGCAATTATATTGTAGATTTTTATGTTAAATCTCTTGGCTTAATTATAGAAATAGATGGAAGTTCTCATGAATATAAAGGAGAAGAAGATATAATTAGACAAAATTATCTCGAAAGTCTAGGTCTTACCTTGTTCAGAGTTTCAGATTTAGATGTGAAAATTAAATTAGATTTAGTGATGCAGAATTTAGAAGATTTTATTATTCAGAAATTTGGTTTGAATCAATAAACTACCCCATCTTGTTTTTTCAAAAATCCACTTTTCACAGGAAGGATTTTTCATTAAAATATTTCTTTGAAATACTAGAACTACCCCGTCTTTTTTGTTTCACAAAAAATCCACCCCTTCAAAGAAGGGGAATTTATAGTGCATAATTCTACCCAAACAACATCCCCGTAATATAATCCCTCTCCTGATTTCCTCTCGCAGGAGAATATTCTCTTCCGTAATAGATAATTTGCAGATGCAATTTATTCCAAGAATCTTTGGGAAATAATTTTTTAGCATCTTTTTCAGTTTCTTCTACATTTTTTCCGTTCGTGAGTTTCCACTGTTTCATCAATCTGTGAATGTGCGTATCTACAGGAAAAGCAGGAAATCCAAATGCTTGGCTCATCACAACCGATGCAGTTTTGTGACCAACTCCTGGAAGAGCTTCTAATTCTTCAAAAGTTTGGGGAACAATTCCGTTATGATTTTCAACCAAAAGTTCTGCCATTTTTTTGAGGTTTTTAGATTTCGTGTTGGATAAACCTATCTGCTTAATGAGTTCTTTTATCTCAAATTCTTCTAATTTTGCCATTAGAAAAGGACTTGGAGCTTTTGCAAATAACTCTGGAGAAATTTCATTTACTTTTTTATCCGTAGTTTGTGCAGAAAGTGCAACGGCAACCAAAAGCTGAAACGGATTTTGATGATCCAAAGGAATACCTACCGTTGGATAAATTTTTTCTAATTGTTCTAAAACTATTGCTGCTCTTTGCTTTTTCGTCATTTTATAATTAAATTTACCTGTTTTGTATTTAAGAAATCGTTTTTCTTAAATAAATGAAATGCCTTTGTTTTTCTTAAAAACGATATATTTTCATTTACCTTTGTTTAACTTTGCGTTAATTAAACGCAAAGAAAAACAAGGAATTAAATAATTCTATTTGCTTAATTTAAGTTAAACAAAGCCGCAAATGCTTAAATAAGAAATACAAAATGCTTTTAATAAAATCGCTACAATTTATATTCAAAATGCACAACAGAATTAAATTTATACAAAAATAAACAATATGCTAAATATAGGAGATTCTTTACCAAAATTTGATAGCCAAAACCAAGATGGAAACGCCATTTCTTCCAATGATTTTAATGGAAAAAAATTAGTAGTTTTCTTTTATCCCAGAGCAAATACACCTGGTTGCACAGCAGAAGCTTGTGACATCAATGATAATTTGAAAGATTTAAAAAATGCAGGTTTTGAAATTTTAGGAGTTTCCGCGGATTCTGTAGCAAAGCAAAAGAAATTTCATGAAAAATTTTCTTTTAAATATGATTTATTGGCAGATGAAAACCATGATATTTTAGAAAAATTCGGAGTTTGGCAATTGAAAAAATTTATGGGAAAAGAGTTTATGGGAATTGTAAGAACTACTTTTATCTTTGATGAAAAAGGAATTTGCACCAGAGTTATAGAAAAAGTGAAAACCAAAGAAGCTGCTGCACAAATATTAGAAGAAGCGTAGATTTCTATCTACTTTTCATGCTTTTCATTAGTTTTATCTTCGCTTTTGCCTTGGCTTCTTTATTATCGATAACATCTTGTGCTTTTTTCGCTTTAGCATCGTCTATTTGTTTTTGCAAAGCAGAATAATGCGGGTTGTTTTCGCAGGTTTTATCGTACACTTCAGAGTAATTGCCATTGTCTTTTACTAATGTGATTTCTCCAGATTTTTTATTAACGGAAATTTCATAATGAGATTTGGATAATGGGCATTTTTGGGAGCTTATTTTTGCTAATTCTACAATATAACTATCTGGTGTTTGTCTATAATTTCCTGCAAGATTCAGAAATTCTTCGTCTAAAAAGTAACCAGAAAATAGTGCTATAATTGCAGCTTCTTCTGCATTTCCTATTTTCCCAATGAAGTTTTTCAGTTCAGTTTTATCTGTTACATACGATGTTTTCCCATTTTTATTATATGCAATAAAATAGTACTGATCTGGATTTTCTATCAATTGAAAACCAGAAGTTTGAGGCAAAAAATCTATTTTGTTTCCATAAGATTTCACTAAAGAACTTCTGCTATATTCATTAGAAATTAGTTGCCAAGAAGTGATGCTTTTGTCTGGTTGAATTCCTTTTAATAAAGATTCTGTATTGGTGAAATTCTTTTTTTCTTGCCCGAAAATATTTAAAAATAAAAATAAGGCGAAAAATAGTGAGCTTTTTTTCATGGGTAGATTTCTTTATGTTAAAACAAATGTTTTTGCATGTTTTAATGATATATAATTGGAACGCAATATTGTGCAGCCCGACTTGAACGGAGCTCTTTTTGTGGAGCAAAGCGGAACAAAAAAGCGGGAGTGGAAGGCGGAATAGCTGCCCAAAAAAATAAAATTATTTGTATTGTTAACAATAAATTGCAAAAATCCCGCCATAAAATTAAAAAACTACATGAATTGATCTCCTTTTTTGTTGGTTTTTAGATCTTGAGTGTATTCTTTTATAAGCTGGTCGTTCTCTTTTGGACAAATGAGCAAAGCTTTTTCTGTATCTACAATAATGTAGTTTTGAAGACCATCTATCACTATTGCTTTTTTCTTATTTTGGCTTCTCACAATGTTTCCAGAGGCGTTATAGCTTAAAGTATATTTAGAATTTACTGCATTATTCCTATCGTCTTTTTCTGCATTTTCATATACAGATGTCCAACTTCCAAGATCGCTCCAACCCAAATCTGCTGGAATTACATACACGTTTTTGGCTTTTTCTAAAATTCCGTTGTCTATAGAAATTTTTTCTACTTTAGGATAAATCCTTTCTATACACTGTTTTTCTTCGCTTGAATTATATTCACATTGCGTAAATTCTTTTTGCATTTCTGGCAAATATTCTGAAAATGCTTTTTGTACTGTTTTCAAATTCCAAATAAAAATTCCTGCATTCCAAAGGAAATCTCCGCTATCTAAAAAAGACTGTGCAATTTCTAAACTAGGTTTTTCGGTGAAGGTTTTTACTTGAAATATTTCTGTATCTTTTTTGTTGATGTATTGAATGTAACCATAGCCTGTATCTGGTCTAGTTGGTTGAATACCAAGTGTTATGAGGTATTCATTTTCTGAAGCAAGCTTGAAAGCGAAGTTTATTTTATTTAAAAAAATATCTTCTTTTAAAATAAGATGATCTGCAGGAAGAATTACCACATTTGCATCTGCATTTTGATCTACAATTTTATTGGTCATGTAAAGTATGCACGCAGAAGTATTTTTCATCATAGGTTCTCCTACGATATTTTCAAAAGGAATATCCGGTAATTGTACTTTAGAAAGCTCGATATATTCTACATTCGTGATAACGAATATTTGTTCTTTAGGAATTATTTTACTTATTCTATCGTAGGTTTGTTGGATCATCGTTCTACCAGTTCCAAGTATATCTTGAAATTGTTTTGGGAACTTTTGTGTACTCATTGGCCAAAATCTACTGCCAATTCCACCTGCCATTATCACGCAATAATTATTTGATATAAACATATTTAGCTTATTTTTGTTACTTTAACAAGAGGTTTGAAAATATACAATTTTCCTGAATCCTCCATTTTACAAAGATAATTTTTTCTTCTTAGCATTTGTAATCGAAAACGAATATTATTTATAATAAATAGGTCTCCAAATTGTAAATCTCTCACAAAAACATCGTCACCTTTTGGTATTTCTTCTGCCAATTCATCATCTAAATTAGACACCACTTTATCTGCTCTTTTTACTTTTACTAATGCTCTGAAAGTGTATTCTGCTCCTGAAGAAAGTTTAGTACACAAATAATTTTTTGTGCGTTTGTTCTTCATTTTATACATTTCATTTCTGAAAATAAATACTTCATTTTGCATTAAATTTTCTATAAAAACCTCATCATTTTGCAAAGTGTCTGGATAAAAATACCGTTTTAAACCTGTACTCGCAGCAAAATTTGCTTTTGGAGAAACAGCATATTCTAAAATTAATGGTTTTACGTTTTCAGAATAAACTTCAATCGTTTGCAGAAGCATTTCTCGAAAAGTGTGTTTCCATTCTTTTCCATGAGGAGCAATTCTTCTTCCATATTTTTCGAAAGCGAGAAGATGTGCCATTTCATGGGTAAATACGAAGAAAAATAATTCTGGCGGAAGTGTATGATTGATGGTAATTACAAATTGATTTTTCGCAATTTTTCTATAATCTCCTAATTTCGAACTTCTTTCTTTGGTGATTTTTATATGAATATTATATCCGCCAAACCAATTTTTTAAAAATGGAAAAGTGTTTTCGGGAAGGTATCTTTCTAATACTTCTACTTGCATTATAAGCTTAATGGAATACCAGCATAGAAATTCAAAAGTTTCAAACTAAAAAGATAGTTATACTTAGCTTGAGCTACAGAACCTTGTGCATTTGCATAATTATTTCTGGCAATATTCACTTCATAAATCGTGCTTCTTCCAGCAGCATAGCTTTTCTCTGCAAAATCTAAAGATAATTGAGCACTTTTTTCAGCTTCTTTTGCGGCAATGTAATTTTCGTAATTTGCTTCTGCATCAAATTGTGCTCTTTGTACATTTTGAAGCACATCTTGTTTTTGAATTTCTAAATTTGTTTTAGCAACCTCTTCATTAATTTTAGATTGTTGCACTTGCAATTTTGTAATTCCTTTATTAAAAATAGGAATATTAGCAGAAAGCCCAACTTGCTGACCAAAATTATTTTGATATTGTTTAATAAATCCTGTTTCTTTAGTAGCTTCTCCAAAAACATCAATTCCTCTAAAATCTGTAACTAAAGAATTAAAATAGGAAGTTCCTAATCCTGCAGTTGCAGAAACAGTAGGCCAAAATGCAGTTTTTATCACTTCCGTTTGTGCTTCTGCAGATTTTATTCTGAACTCTGCGGCTTTCAATTGTGGTTGAAAATTATAAGCAGTTTCTAATATATCTTGTGCAGATTGCAAAGGAGCTGTTATTTCTGAATTTATTTCTACAGGTGCTACATCAAAATCTTTATAATCATTTATTCTAAGTAATTGTGCCAATGTAAACCTGCTTCTTTCGGTATTTATTTCCGCATTTTTCACATTTTGCTTTTCTCTAGCCAAAGCTGCTTCTGCTTCTGCCAAAACCGTTTTTGCTGTTGTACCTACATTGGTAGTTATTTTCGCTCTATCATATTGTTTTTTAGCATTTTGCAAAGCACTTTTCGCTATGATTTCTATCTCTTTATTGAGTAATATTTGAAGATATTGCTGTACAACTTGTAATGAAATATCGTTTTTTATTTTTTCTAAATCTTGTTTATTCGCCTCTAAATCAAACTCATTCTTTCGAATGGTTTTATCTAATCTGCCATTGTTATAAATCAAAAAACTAGCACCTACATTTGCACTATTATTGAAATTATCATTCCTTTGAGAATTTCCAAACACATCTAAACTTTGTCCAAAAGCAGCATTATTACTGATGCTACCAGAAACAGAAGGCAAGTATTCTCTTTTGGAAATATCCAAACTGTTTTGTTGAATTTTGGTGTTGTATTGAGAGGAGATAACTTGTAAATTCTTTTGCACGGCAAAATCTACAGCTTCTTGCAATGTCCATTTTTTTTGAGCATATATTTGGCTGAATAATAATCCCGAAAGCACAATAAAGAGTTTTTTCATCTTTTATATTTATATATATTAGACGCAAATTTAATTTAAAAGTTACAAATTGTTAAATTTAGTAGTTCAAAATAGAAAAGTTTTTAAGAATTTTGCTTTATGACAAATTTAGAATACGATGAAGCTATAAACTGGCTTTATGTACAAACACCCAATTATCAAGTTCAAGGAAAAAAAGCCTACAAACCAGGCTTGGAAAACATCATCACACTTTGTGATTTTTTTGAAAATCCACAAGAAAACTTGAAAATGGTGCATATTGCAGGTACAAACGGAAAGGGTTCTACTTGTAACATGCTTGCTTCCGTATTGCAAAATGCAGGTTACAAAGTGGGTTTGTACACGTCTCCTCATCTTATCAATTTCACAGAAAGGATAAAAATAAATGGCGAAAATGCAACTGAAGCATTTGTTTTTGAATTCATCAATAAATTAAAACAACTACCAGAAAACATAAAACCTTCTTTTTTTGAATTTACCACAGTGATGGCGTTTGAATATTTTCGACAAAACAATGTAGATATTGCAATTATAGAAGTAGGATTAGGTGGTAGATTGGATTCTACAAACATAATTTCTCCCTTGGTTTCTGCAATTACGAATGTAGATTTGGATCATCAAAATATTCTGGGAAACACAATAGAAGAAATTGCAAGAGAAAAAGCTGGAATTATAAAACCAAATATACCCGTAATTATAGGTGAAGAAAAAATAGTAGTAAGAAATATTTTAGAAACTACTGCAAAGCAAATTGGAACTAATATAATAGATGCCACAAAGATTGAAAGCCATTCTGAAACAGATTTAAAAGGATTTTATCAGAAAAAAAACTTAAAAGTAGTTTTAGGATTAATTACAGAATTACAGAAAAAAGGATTTGAAATAACATCAGAGAATTTGCAAAATGGATTAACTTCTGTACAAAAATCTACAGGTTTTATGGGAAGATGGCATCAAATTTCGGAAAACCCATTGATTATTTGCGATACAGCACACAATTTTGCAGGAATGCAGGAAGTTTTGCAGCAATTAGAAAGTATCAACAAAGGAAAACATTTGGTTTTAGGATTTGTACAAGACAAAGAATTAACAAAACTTTTAGAAATATTGCCAAAAGAATATTACTACTATTTCGTGAAACCCTACTTGGAAAGAGGAAGAAATCCTGAAGAATATGAAGCAGAATTAAAAAATCACAAATTAAATTACAAAATTTTTGAAAATTCTTTTTCTGGATATCTATCTGCAAAACAAACTATTAAAGAAAATGAAATGCTTTTTTTTGGCGGAAGTAACTTTGTAGTTGCAGAAATTTTAGAAAATATTTTGGAGAATTGAAAAATTGCCGTATATTTGCCGAACCAAAAACCTAATAAAGGGCGATTAGCTCAGCTGGTTCAGAGCACCTCGTTTACACCGAGGGGGTCGG
>CAXYUO010000046.1:0-14507 GCA_964292185.1 uncultured Frigoriflavimonas sp. | reverse complement strand
AATATGGTAAATTTCACAGTAGTTATTGAAGAAGATTTTGAAGTTAGACATAGTGATTTGTTCATTCTTATTCTATCACATTGGAATGTTTTTGAGAAAAGAGAATATGATAAAAAATGGGAAATAAATACGAATCTTTCAAGATACATTTCAAAAAATGAGAATTGGAGGAAAAATATTTTAGAAGAATTTAAGAATTTTAAACAAGCAACATTAATGGAAATTGAAAAAATACAGATTAACGAACCTTATAAAACTGATTATTACTTCTATATCCTTTGCAGAAATTAAAATTTAAAAAAATATGAAAATACTAATACTATCTTTTGCCTTTCTATCAACAATTTATTCTTGCCAAAAAAAGGGAGTAAATATAGAAAATACAGCAAGTAAAAAAGTTGACAAAATTGCCGATGCACAATCGTTAAATATCCAAATAGATTCATTAGAAACAAAAGGATCAGATATCACTGCACACGACTTAACTGAAATTCAAACACTAATTCGCAAGACTTATGTTTGGTTGGATGTGAGAAAGTTAAATGAAGGAAATGGTATTTTAAATAAAAAAGGAACAGAATACATTGGCTTTAATCTTACAGAACATAAAGCCAATATTATACTATTGAAAAATACGGGATTTTTTTCTATTAGTTTTATTGAGAACTATGATAAAATTTTATTGAAGCAAGATAGCATAATAAGAAATCGGGAAGCAATATGGAGATCTGATGATTTTGAACCTTTCGAAAACGTTGGTGCTGATTGGTGGTGCGATTGCCAAGATTATCCATATGATAAACCAGAAGAATGGAATTTTCTTTTAATACAAACAATAAATTTAAAGAAAGGAGAATTTGTTTGGGTTTTTGGAGATAAAAAATCGAAACCATATGTAAATATGCAAGATCATCCATATAAGTTTAGAGTAATAAAAGAAAATGAAAAATGGAAAATCTCATATTTAGAGGGTTTTGATTTTGCTAAACGAACAAAAATTAACAAATTCACGCAACAATAAAAACAGACAAATAAATTTATTTAATGAAAAAAGTAACATTTAGAGGTACTGGTCAATTAAATGGGCCACGAATTATTGACAAAGTTTTGGAAGTTGAAAACCAAGTAGCAATAGATTTACTTGGACGAAATAGAGACCGCGTAATTCTCGCTTTATTAGCAGTACATTATGCTGGTGTCGAAATAAATCCTAGAAAAATGGGTATTAGTATAGATACTTTAGACAATAAAAATGATTATAATGAGGCAATAAATTTTCTTAAAAAAACAAAACCTAAATCTTTTAAATTCTCAAGTATATTTTTATGGATAATTTTCTTTCCGTTCAAACTATTATGGTGGATATTAAAAGCAATTTGGAAAGATTAGAACTAAACGCAAATTTCAAATATTATTCTATCCCAAATAATTACATTTGTTTGAGATTATTTATATTGTAGGTTTTCAATCCTTTGCAAAATAGAAAATTTCAGCCCATTTTGCCATAGGCAAACTTAATGTTTTTAATCCCATCACGTAAACTTAATGGTAAAATTAAAGTTGTAAAATCAACCCATTTTCTATCAATTTTTGCATCGGTCTAGAAAACCAAAACATTTCAAAATCATCAAATTTTTCTTCAAAAGATTGTTGTAAATTTTGCAAAGTAATCTTTCCAGGATTTTGAAGTGAGTTTTCTTTGCAGATTTCCATTAACCAAATTGCTTTTTCTTTTTCTAATTCTATTTGAATGATGTTAGTATTCAGATGAAAGATAAGCTTTGTAAGTTCAAAAGTTTTTCCTTTTTTAGTTTTAGTGAAATTTTCTACCTGAGGATTTTTAGAATTAAATAAAATTTTTGAATTTCCTCTAAATTTAAAATCTTCTTCTTCCAAAAGGCAATCATGAATGTAATCTGGATGAATGGTAGTTTTCGGCGTTTTAAAATCAAACCAATCTTGCAAACGCAAATCAAAATTAATTCCATGCATATAATTGAAGAGCGATTTTTTTAAACCTTCTCCAAAATTATTGTGATCAATTCCCGTTTTATCAGTGAAATCTATGTCGTTATTTGCAAAATTTATTTCTTTTAAAATTGGTGTAACCCCAAATTCTTCAGGATTTTTCCCAATTGGAGAATGTGCAGTCATCGCAAATTGATGCCAAAAACCACTTTGTAAAATTCCCATTTCAAACAATTGACGAACCATTTCCAAAGAATCTACCGTTTCTTGTTCAGTTTGGGAAGGATACCCGTACATTAAATAAGCATGCACCATTATTCCAGCTTCTGTTAAATTTCGGGTAACTTTTGCAACTTGTTCTACAGAAACGCCTTTATCAATCAACTTTAACAATCGATCACTTGCCACTTCTAAACCTCCTGAAACTGCAACACAACCAGAAAGCTTTAATAAAACACACAAATCTCTGCTAAAACTTTTTTCAAAACGGATGTTCGTCCACCAAGTTACCACCAAATTTCTTCGTAAAATTTCTAAGGCAACTTCTCGCATCAAAGCTGGTGGTGCTGCTTCGTCTACAAAATGAAAGCCTGATTCTCCAGTTTGAGCAATTAATTCTTGCATTCTATCTACCAAAATTTTAGCAGAAATCGGTTCGTAAATTTTAATATAATCTAAAGAAATATCGCAAAAAGTGCATTTTCCCCAATAGCAACCATGTGCCATTGTGAGTTTATTCCATCTTCCATCGCTCCACAAACTGTGCATAGGATTGGTAATTTCTATTACAGAAATGTATTTATCTAAAAGCAAATCGGTGTAATCTGGAGTTCCGATTTCTACCTGTTTGTAATCAGATTTTTTAGAATTATTTTTATAAGTTACTTTTTCGTTTTCGAGAATAAAAGTTCTTTTCAATTCATAAACCACCCCGTCAAAATTTTTCAAATTTTGCCACCCCTCCAAAGGAGGGGAATTTTCCCTGTCAAAAATATTGGAATTTATTACTGTATTATACACTAATTCAATAGGCAATTCTCCATCATCTAAAGTAATGAAATCGAAAAATTCAAACACTCTTTTATCCTTTAAATCACGCAATTCAGTGTTTGGAAAACCACCGCCCATTACAATTTTTATGCTTGGGTAATTATTTTTAATAAATTGAGCAGATTTAAAAGCGGAATATAAATTTCCAGGAAATGGGACAGAAAAACAGACTAATTTTGGTTGAATTTGATCTAATTTTTCTTTTAATATTTTCAATGTAAAATCATCAGTAAAAGTTGGGTTTCCATTGAGTTTAGAATATAATTTGTCAAAAGAATTGGCACTTTGACCGATTCTTTCAGCATATCTACTAAAACCGAAATCTTCATCGATATTTTCGACAATATAATCTGAAATATCTTCTAAATAAAGGGTTGCAAGATGTTTTGCTTTGTCTTGTAAACCCATATTTCCAAAAGCATAATCCACATCTTCCAACTGATTAAAACGGGAAGCTTCTGGCAAAAAATTCATACTAGAAATTTGTCTTGCCAAAGTTGGATTTTGATTTTGAAGAAATAACACAACTTGATCAATGGTTTTTATATATTCTTCTCGAAGTGAAAAAATCCGTTGAGAATTTTCAGAAATCTTATTTAAATCACATTTTTTCTTGAAAACTTTCTCGATTCCATTTTTTGAGAAAAGTTCCAAAATCACTTCAATTCCCAAATCTATTTGATGACTTGAAATATTTTTTGTATTCAAAAAACCTTTGATATAAGCAGTTGCGGGATATGGCGTATTAAGCTGCGTAAAAGGTGGAGTGATGAGAAGAAGGTCTTTCAAGCGTTTTGTTTTTGCAAATTTATTTTAAATCTTTGGAATTTCTATCATGAATAAAATTTAGAAAAAAAAACCGTTTGAATTTTCAAACGGTTTATATCATTATACTCAAAAAAAAAATTAAGAATCTTTGAATTGAAGGTGTTTTTCTTCTAATAATTTTTGTTCTTGTTCTTTATAAAACCCTGAAACTAATTTTTCGTGGATTGCTTCAAAAGCAGCTAAAGTTTCATTAATTTCTGCATCGGTATGAGATGCAGTTGGGATTAATCTTAATAAAATCATTCCTTTTGGAATTACAGGATAAATTACCACAGAAGTAAATATTCCGAAATTTTCTCTTAAATCTCTAGAAAGTAGAGTAGCTTCTACGGTAGAACCTTGCATCATTACTGGTGTTACGCAAGTATCTGATCCTCCAAGATTGAAACCTCTTTCTAATAAACCATTTTGTAGTTTACGAACATTTTCCCATAATTTTGCTTTAATTTCTGGGCGAGTTCTCAATAATTCTAGTCTTTTTAAACCACCAATTACCATTGGCATTGTTAAAGATTTTGCAAAAACTTGTGAACGTAAATTATATTTTAAAATTCTGATAATATCTTTGTCTGCTGCGATAAAAGCTCCAAAACCAGCCATAGATTTCGCAAATGTAGAAAAGTAAACATCTATTTGATCTTGACAACCTTGTTCTTCACCTGCTCCTGCTCCAGTTTTTCCTAAAGTTCCGAAACCATGTGCATCATCAACCAAAAGTCGGAAATTGAATTTTGATTTTAAATCACAGATTTCTTTAATTTTCCCTTGCATTCCTCGCATTCCGAAAACTCCTTCTGTAATTACAAGAATTCCACCACCTTGTTCTTCAGCAACTTTGGTCGCTCTTGCAAGATTTTTTTCTAAACTCGCAATATCATTATGTCTGTAAGTAAAACTTTTTCCCATGTGAAGACGAACTCCATCTACAATACAAGCATGAGAATCTGAATCATAAACGATTACATCATGTCTTCCAACCAATGCATCGATGGTAGAAACCATTCCTTGATAGCCGAAATTCAACAAATATGCAGATTCTTTTTCCACAAATTCTGCCAATTCTCTTTCTAATTGTTGGTGTTGTTCAGTTTCTCCAGACATTGCTCTAGCTCCCATTGGATAAAACATTCCGTATTCTGCAGCAGCTTTTGCATCAGCTTCTAAAACTTCAGGATGGTTGCAAAGTCCCAAATAATCATTTGCACTCCAAAAAATCACTTCTTTTCCTTGAAACAACATTCTAGGACCAATTGGACCTTCTAATTTTGGGAATACAAAATAACCTTCTGCATAATCTGCAAATTGTCCTAATGGACCAGGATTTCCTTTTAATCTATCGAATATATCTACCATATTTTTATAAAAAATTAGGCTGTAAAGTTAAGAAAATTTTAAACAATAAAAAACCCTTTACTTTTCTTGTAAAGGGTTTGTTTGCATTGTTATCTATTTTAAAATGAAAAATATTGATTAAACATACCTATTGTTGAATTTTTTCAATAATTGTTTTTCTTTTTTGGGCAATTTCTAAGTTGTAAGTCCATTTTCTATTATAGTCTAATTCCATTCTTTTTGTAGCAAATTCTATTGCTTTATCGTAATTTCCTAGTGCATAATATACTCCAGAAATGTTACTCATTAAACTCCACATTATTTTCTTTTGATTTTTATCTGAATTATCAGTAATTTTTGCAAGTTCACTTTCAAATTTAATAAGAGCATCACTTGCAATTTTCTTCAAATTCTCATTATAATTTTCGCTAAAAGTAGTTTTATTCATTGCTGTGAGTTTATCTACTTCAGTATTATTATCTATCCCAAATTTTTCTTCATTTTTAATTTGAAATAGGTTAATTCTTTTTTCTTCATTATAAGTTGAAAATAAAGATTTTAAAGATTTTCCTATATCATACACCACATTATACGCTATTTCGCCATTTTTTAATGATTCATAATTATAAGAATTTGCGTTGTATTGTTTTATTATTTGAGACAAAGCAATTTCTTTAGTTTTTATACTGAAATTATTATAAACAGATGCCGTTTCAGCTTGATTATTTTGAGTATATATTTTATCGTAAATTATTTTATCATCTTTATCTTTTACTAAAACTTTTATGGAAGAAATGATGGTTACAACACCAGTATAAGCGTATTGTGCATCTTTTTCATAGATTCTTTTTTCTTCTACACTTATTTTATGTTCTACGCCTAAATCTACTATTTCAATTGTCATATCTGGAGTTTCAGATAAGGTGAAACCATCTAAATTGATTTTAGTTTTAACGGCACTTGAAATATTTGAATTACGTGAAGCTGCTTGTTTTTGCTCTCCATTAATCGTTAATTTTACTATTTCATTATTTGGAACGATTTTTAAAGAATAGGTTTTATAATCTTTTGGTAAGACAATTTCTGGAAAATGCTGTTCTTGTATATACCAACCTACATTTTTATCATTTTGGGCAGAAAGGTAAATTCCTATTAAAAATAGGAGTAAAACATTAATTTTTTTCATTTGTGTTTGTTTTTTTGTGTTTAAATATTTTTTGTAATTTTTATTAGAAAAAACCCTTTTAGTTTAAAGGGTTTTATTTTTAATATGTTGATTTTATTTTATAAATTCAGTTTTAAAAACTTCTTCATAATTATGAACGCAGTTATTAATGAATCCTTGTTCTTCCATCCAATTATCACTATAAACTTTAGTGATGTAACGAGAACCATGATCTGGAAAAATCAAAACTACTACATCATCTTTTTTGAAAGGATTTGATACTGCAAATTGAAGTAAACCTTGTGTAACTGCACCAGTTGTATATCCACCCAAAATTGCTTCTTTCAAGGCGATTTCTCTGGTTTTATAAGCAGCCATTTCATCGTTTACTCGTACAAATTCATCAATTTGATCAAAAAGTAGAGCAGAAGGAATTAAATTTTTACCCATTCCTTCTATTTGATAAGGTTTGATGTCTAATTTATTTATTTCTCCTGTTTCATGAAAAGTTTTTAGAATAGAACCAACAGCATCTACACCAATAATTTTAATATCAGGATTTTTTTCTTTCAAAAATTTTGCAGAACCGCTTAAAGTTCCACCAGTTCCTGTACAAGCAAAAAGATGGGTGATTTTACCTTCTGTTTGTTTCCAAATTTCTGGACCAGTAGTTTCGTAATGTGCTTCAATATTTAATTCATTGAAATATTGATTGATATATATTGAATTTGGAGTTTCCGCAGCTATTCTTTTTGCAACTTCATAGTAAGATTTTGGATCTTCTGCAGGTACATTAGCTGGACAAACATAAACTACAGCTCCTAAAGCTTTCAAATAGGCTATTTTTTCTGCTTTTGTTTTATCACTTACAGAAAGTATGCATTTATAACCTTTTATAATGCTAACCATTGCTATAGAAAAACCTGTGTTTCCTGATGTAGTTTCTATAATTGTGGCTCCTGGTTTTAGTAGTCCCTTTTTTTCTGCTTGTTCTATTATATGAAGTGCAATTCTATCTTTAGTTGAATGTCCAGGATTATAAGATTCCAGTTTTGCGAATACGGTAGCTGGAATTTCTTCGGTAACTTTATTTAGTTTTACCATTGGAGTTGCTCCAATTAATCCAAGAATGTTATCAAATACATTGTTCATGTTGTGTTTTTTCTTCAAAAATCCGTCTGCGAAATTACAAAAAATAATTTTTAAACTATAATTTTAAGTTTATTCATAATTGATTGTAAACTAATAATATAAAAAATTCTTGAAAAAAATAAGCTGTTTTGAAAAATTCAAATCATTTAAATTTTGTTAAAATATAATAAGAATCAACTAAAAATGTTAATTTCGCAAGATTGAAAAATATTTATGAAAAATTGGACTTTTAAAAAATGGAATACAATAGTAGGATTAGTAGTTTTTGCTATTGCATTTCTAACGTATTTATCAACTATAGAACCAAATTTTAGTTTTTGGGATTGCGGAGAATATATTTCTTCTGCCGTAAAACTAGAAGTTACACATGCTCCTGGTGCAGCTCTTTTTCAATTAGTTGGTGCCGTTGCAGGAATTTTTGCTTTTGGGAAAGGAACAAATTATTCTGTAGTTATTAATGGTATGTCTGCACTTTTTAGTGCACTCACAATTCTATTTTTATTCTACACTATAACTCATTTGGTGAAAAGACTTTTGAAAAAAGAATTAGAAAATTTTTCTACTCAAGAAGAAATTTTAATATTATTTTCTGGAGCAATTGGAGCTTTAGCCTTCACGTTTTCAGATACTTTTTGGTTTTCTGCTGTAGAAGGAGAAGTTTATTCTATGACATCTATGTTTATTGCAATGATAGTCTGGCTCATCACAAAATGGGAAAGAGAATATCAAGCTATTGATAATGAACGATGGATTATCTTAATATTCTTCGTAATCGGGCTTTCTGTAGGTGTTCACATGATGTGTATGCTTGCAATTCCTGCGGTTTGCTTTATTTATTATGCTAGAAAATATGAATTTACTTGGAAAAGTTTTATTTGGGCAAATGTTTTTACATTAATTATTTTAGGAATTATTTTTAAAGGAATTTTCCCATTAATAATGACTTTATTCGGTAATTTAGAAATATTTGCAGTAAATGGTCTTGGTCTTCCTTTTCATTCAGGAACTATATTAGCCTTTGTTTTGATGGTTTCTATTTGTGTTTTAATGATAAAATATGCAAATAGATACAAGAAAAATATATTTCAAACGATGGCATTATCTGTAGTATATATGTTAATCGGTTTTTCTTGTTGGATGGTAATTCCTATTCGTGCAAATGCAAATCCACCGATGAACCTTAATAATCCGGATAACGCAATCGGAATGCGAGATTATTATAATCGTGTACAATACGGAGATTGGCCAACTTTTTACGGTCAAAATTATACAGCAAGTTTAGACGCAAATGGTATTGAAAAAAATGAAGACGGTAGTTATAACACAAAAAAAACAGATGACGTTTATGAAAAAGATGATAAATCTGGAAAATATATAAAAGTAGGAGAAAGGTCTAATTACATTTATTCTAAAGATCAAATAAGCATAATGCCAAGAATGTTTAATGATGATAAAGACGTGATGCAAAACTATATTTCTATGTATGGTGCACCAAATTTTACTTTTAATTATGATAACGAAGATATTGCAGATAATCCTGAAGCTATGAGGATTTTTAATGAATTGAAAGCAAAATATGATAACAAAACCATCAAAGCTAGCGATTATTTAGAAGTAAGAGGTTATAATTTATTGAAAGTAGAAAGACCAAGTTTAGGACAAAATTTAGATTATTTTTTCAGTTTTCAAAATGGATATTATTTCGTAAGATATCTTATGTGGAATTTCGTTGGAAGACAAAATGATCTAGAAGGACACATGGAAAACACCAATGGAAACTGGATTTCTGGTATTTCTTTTATTGATAATGCTTTATACGGAAACCAAGATAAAATGCCTGCAAAATTTAAAAATGAAAGTACGGTTGCGTTTTTCTTTTTACCATTTTTATTAGGTTTAATCGGTTTCTTTTTTCAATTAAATAAAGATTTTGGTCGTTTTTATGCAATTCTTTCTTTATTTATTTTAACGAGTATTGGTATTGTATTTTATACCGGTGTAAAACCCTTTGAACCAAGAGAAAGAGATTACGCAATGGTCGGTTCTTTCTACGTTTTCGCCATTTGGATCGGACTTGGAGCAGCTGCAATTATGTGGTTCATGCATCATAAAGTAAAATCTAATGTAGCCAATCTAGTAATAGGAACTGTTCTACTAGGAATTCCAATGATGATGGGCTTTCAAAACTATACTTCCCATGATAGAAGCCAACATTATACAGCACATGATTATGCTTATTCTATGCTAAATTCTTTGCCAAAAGACGATATATTATTTGTTTATGGTGATAATGATACCTATCCAGTTTGGGCAATTCAAGAAACAGAAAACTTCCGTGATGATGTGAAAGTTGTGAATTTCACGCTGCTTTCTACACCTTGGAATATAGACCAAGTAAAAAGAAAAACCTACAATGCAAATGCAATTCCTTCAACATTAACACATGAAGATTATAGAGAAGGAAGCAATGATCAAATTGTAGTTTTCGACACTAAAACTTTGGGTAATATTATTAATAATTACACAGAAAGAGGTTATCCAGAAGCAGTTTTCGCTCCTTTCAAAAAATATCTTACTCAAGATTCAATGACCGTTAAAGAAGCTTTAGATTTCATCAAACTAAAATCTCCCGAAAAAGATGAAATGATAAAAATACTTTTCGGAGAAGAACGTTATGAGAAATTTAATTTTATACCTGTATCTAAGTTTACAATCCCAGTAAACAAAGCCAATGCTATAAAATACGGCGTTGTGAAACCTTCTGATGCAAGCAAAATGGAAGATCATATAACCGTAAATTATGCAGGAGGAACCATGTTCAAAAACAATTTGATGCTATTAGATATTCTTGCCAATTTCGATTGGAAAAGAAATATAAATTTCTCTTCTGGTGGAGTTTATGATAGCGAAAATCTATTTTATCTTGATGATTATCTGCAATATGACGGTTTCAGTTATCGATTAACGCCAATAAAAACTCCGATAAGAGCAGATGGAGAAATGGGAAGAGTAGATGGCGATGATTTGTTCAAAATTGTTAAAAATTTCAGATGGGGGAATTTCAAAGATTTGAATAATCATTTTGATGAAACTGCAACTTCTAATATTATGAGTTACAGAAATTCTGCTGGTAGAGCTGCAGAAGCACTTTCTTTGGCAGGTAAAAAGCAAAAAGCTGTAGAAATTCTAGATTTAGTTTCCAAAGAAATTCCAGTTTCTAAATACAATGATCCAAGATCTTTAAGCTCTATTGTTTATGCTTACATCGTTTCTGGACAAGAGCAAAAAGGACTAAAACTAGCAGAAAAACTAAAAAAAGGAATTTTTGAAGAATACGATTATTACTCTTCACTTTCTGCGATGGATCAAAAATATGCAGGCAGACAAATGCGAGCAAAACCAATGGAATATTCTCTTGTAGTTGCCGCTGTTACAGATGCTTACAAAAAAATTGGTCAAAAAGAAAAAGCTTATGCTTATTTGGTAAATAATTTAAAAGTGATTGATAAAAGATTCAATAGTTTTATTCAAAATTTGAATCAAATGGGTAAAGAAAAAGCCTTCAAAGAATCTGAAAAAGTACAGATAATCACACCGTTTTACACCTATCTTTTTGATGTGATGAAACCTTATGATTCTACTTATGAAAATGAAAAAACGGAGCAAATAACCAAAGCAATTATGGATGCTACGAAATAATTGTTAAACATACAATACATTTCAAAAGCCATGAATTTTTTAATTCGTGGCTTTTTTAATATTAATTTCTTTTATATTTGTAAAAACTTAAATTTTGGAGAAAAAATACCAGCATTTTCCGCTTATAGCATTAATAATTACCGTTCTCGTAAAACTATTATTTTTGCTCACGCATCACATTCAAGAAGATGCGTTTATAACTTGGCGTGTTGCTCAAAATCTTTTAGATTATGGCATAATCGGCTTCAATGGTGATACCAAAATATCAGCTTCTACAACGCATTTATACGTTTTCGTTTCCTATTTTTTCAATTTAATTTTGGGTAAAGAAAATTTCATTTATCCACTCTTAATTTTTAATTCACTTTTATTTACAATTGGAAGCTATTTTTTGTCTAAATTAATTTTAAAAACGCCTCTTCAACAAGCAATTTTCATATTTTTATTTGGAATTTTGCCACCATCAATCAAGATTTCTATCTTAGGAATGGAATACGGAATTTTGTTTTTTCTTTATATGAGTTTGCTTTATTTTGGCTTCTTTAAAAGAAAAAATTGGGCATTTATTGTATTTCCAATTTTAATATTATTTACAAGAATAGACACCGTTGTTTTCTTAGGAATCGTCTTTTTAGTGGATGTAATTTGGAACAAAAAACTCAATTGGTTCTATATTTTAGGTGGAATTTTAGGAGTCGGAATTTTGCTAAGTTTTAATTATTTTTACTTTAATGAATGGGTAAATAATACCATCGTTGCGAAACAATTGACCTATGAAGGAAAATTTACCACTGCTCAAAATTGGCAATATTTCAATGTAAATTTTGGAAATTTCTGGGGAATGTTGAAGCTTCCTGGAGATTTTAATCCTTTCACAATTATAGTTCTCCTTTTTGAATTGGTGGCTTTTGTAATTTTAATTAAAGCAAAACAAAGCAGAAACTATTTCCTTTGGATAATTTTTATTTTCGGTTGGAGCAAACAATTGATTTTCATCTCTCAAAAAAGCTTATTCGACTGGTATTATTGGATTCCACAAATTCTACTTTTCGTGCCTGTTTTAGTATTAATTTTAGAATTAAAGTCTAAAAAATACCTTTGGTTTTCTTTGTTAATCGTGTTTTACATTATTCCGATGCTTGCTTTTCAAACGGTGCATTCCATAGCAACAGGAAATGGAGAATGGAATTACAGAAGAAATATCGGTTTATTTTTAGATCAACACGAAAAAGATAAAAACCAATGGATTTTCTTAGAACCTGCCGGTTTTGTTCCTTATTTTTCTGGACTAAAAACCATTGATGAAGTTGGTTTGGTAGATAAAGATTTGCAAAATGAAATATTAAAAGACAGGAAAAACTACAAAATTAATTTAATAAAAGATAGAAAACCGAAATATATTTTAGCTTATAAAAATCTATTTGAAGGAGAAAACTCTACATATTATAAATCTAATTATCAATTAATTAAAGAATTTAGAATAAAAGACAATTTAAGTAGCGTATATCCCGTTTTACAAAAAATCTATCATTTAAAACCTTCCGGAACGGATTACAATTTATATCAAAAAAAATAAAATATGACAGCATCAGAATATATTAAAAAAGTACCAAAAGCAGAGTTGCATCTTCATATAGAAGGTAGTTTCGAGCCAGAATTAATGTTTGAAATTGCAAAAAGAAACAACATCACAATTCCTTATGAAAGTATTGAAGAAGTCAAAAAAGCGTATCAATTCAGCAATTTGCAAGATTTTTTAGATATTTATTATGCTGGAGCAAATGTTCTTATCCATGAACAAGATTTTTATGATTTGACGATGGCTTATTTCAAGCATTGTTTTGATGAAAATATTGTTCACACAGAAATCATGTTCGATCCGCAAACACATACCAAAAGAGGTGTAGAATTTTCTACCGTTATCAATGGAATTCAGCGTGCAAGAGAAGATGCAGAAAAGAATTTCAGTATTTCTTCTTTGTTGATAATGAGCTATTTACGACATTTATCAGAAGAAGATGCTTTTGAAACTTTGCAACAATCGCTTCCTTACAAACATTTGATAAAAGCTGTTGGATTAGATTCTTCAGAAATGGGAAATCCGCCTTCAAAATTTAAGAAAGTGTTTGAAGCATCTGTAAAAGAAGGATATATTCCAGTTGCACATGCAGGAGAAGAAGGTCCGTCAGAATATATTTGGGAAGCATTAGATTTATTAAAAATTGCTAGAATTGATCATGGAAATAACTGTTTACAAGATGAAAATTTGGTCAACAGATTGGTAGAAGAAAAGATGGCATTAACGGTTTGTCCGCTTTCTAACACTGCACTTAGAAATGTAGATAAAATTGAAAATCACCCTTTAAAAAAGATGCTTGATTTGGGTTTAAAAGTTACTATAAATTCCGATGATCCAGCGTATTTTGGAGGTTATTTAACTCAAAATTATTTGGCTTGTATCGATGCTTTAGATTTATCTTTGGAAGATGTGAAGGAATTGGTTTGCAATTCTTTTGAATATTCTTTTTTGTCGGATGAAATGAAAGGGAAATTTTTAGATATAATTTAAAAGAAAGTATCAAAATCCATTTCTACATTGCTTGAAAATTAAAAAAGGATTAACTTTACCTTAAAGATTTAAATATTATGACGATTACAAAAGAAAAATTAAAGGAACATATAGAAAATTTTCCAGAAGAAATTGAGATAGACGAAGTTATTGAAAGATTAATTTTTATTGAAAAACTTGCAATAAGAATTAAAGAATCTGATGATAATAAAACTATAGACGATGTTGAAATGAAGAAAGAAATAGAAAAATGGTTCGTGTAAAATGGTTAATTTCTGCAAAAATTGATTTAAAGGAAATTTATGAATATATTTCTATTGATTCAAAAAGATATGCAAAATTGCAAGTTGACAGAATTTATTCAAGAGTTGAAACTCTTAAATCTGGAATCCAAATCGGAAAAAAAGTTGAAGAAGCTGATAACTCACTAATTCGTGAAATTATTGAAGGGAATTATAGAATCATTTATAAAATTATTTCTTCAGAAGAAATTCATATTTTGATGATTCATCACGGAGCAAGAGATTTAGTACGAAGACTTTAAAGTAATAATTTTCAAATAATTTAGAATTTTTCATTTAATATTTAAAATAAACATGATCCAATATTTAGAAAACATCCACCACAAAAATTCTAAGAACTTCTTCCTAATTGCAGGTCCATGCATTATTGAAGGTGAAGATATGGCACTTAGAATTGCCGAAAAAGTGATAGAATTAACCAATAAATATGAAATTCCTTACA
>CAXYUO010000045.1:0-14515 GCA_964292185.1 uncultured Frigoriflavimonas sp. | reverse complement strand
CAAATATACAGCATTCTCAGGCATTCTTTTTTACCAAACTTTCGGATGATAGTGACTTGATTTTATTAAATAGTAAGAAAGAGGAAACATTTTTAATTTTATAAGAAATTGAAATATTGGATGTTTTTTAACACATAAGTCACATTAGGTTTGGTTAAAATAGTTAGTTTAAGTTCACAAAAGTTTTGAAAATCTTTAGATTTTCACTTATGTTGCCTTTTTTTAAAGCTTAATTTCCACAAAATCTTTTGTTACTTTTGTGGTTTAAAAAATAAGTCACTTTTAGTCTATTTTTTTTCAATAATTTTTAAATGAAAACTTTAATTTCAATTGTCGGAACTACAGGTATAGGAAAAACTTCCTTGGCTATTTCTTTGGCAAAACATTTCAAAACGGAGATAATCTCTTGCGATTCTCGCCAGTTTTTTCTTGAAATGAACATCGGAACGGCAAAACCTTCCATACAAGAATTGGCAGCAATTCCGCATCATTTTATAGGAAATTTATCAGTTGAAAATTATTATTCAATCGGTCAATTTGAGGTAGAAAGTTTAGAAAAAATAGAAGAATTATTTTTGAAAAACGATGTGGTAATAATGGTTGGTGGAAGTATGATGTACGAAAAAGCCGTGATAGAAGGTTTGAATGATTTACCTGAAGCGAATGAAGAAAATCAAAAACGATTAAATGAAATTTGGGAAAAAGAGGGATTGATTGCTTTGCAAGAATTATTAAATAAACTGGATCCTGAATATTATGAAAAAGTAGATATTCAAAATCCGAGAAGATTATTGAGAGCGATCGATATTATTTGGCAAACTGGAAAATCGTACACAAAAATGATTTCAGATTCTAAAATTACCCGAAATTTTAAAGTTATCAGAATTGGAATTGAAGCGGAAAGGGAAATTATTTACGATAGAATAAACAATAGAGTAGATGTGATGATGGAAGCTGGACTGTTGCAAGAAGTACAAACTTTAACTCCTTTCAAGAATTTAGTTGCCTTAAATACAGTTGGTTATGCAGAGTTTTTCAAATATTTTGATGGAGAATTGGATTTAGATTTCGCCATTTCTGAGGTAAAGAAAAATTCTCGAAGATTTGCGAAACGCCAATTAACTTGGTACAGAAAAGAAGAAAATATACATTGGGTAAATTTTGAAAATTCATTCGCAGAATCCTTATCTTTGCTAAAATTAATGTAACAATTTAGCAATGTGAAAATGTAACAATTTGGAATGTCAAAAATTTCAAATCGCTAATTTTTTAATCATTGAATTTTTTAATAAATAATACAAAATCATGTCAGATACACCATCAAATATGCTCGAATTAGGAACAAAAGCACCTTTTTTTGAACTTCCAAATCCATCTAACAGCAACGAATTACAATCTTTAGAAGATTTAAAAGGAGAAAAAGGAACTTTAATAGTTTTCATTTGCAATCATTGTCCATTTGTGCTTCATGTTATTGATAAATTGGCGGAATTGTATGAAGATTATCAAGAAGAAGGCATAGAATTTATCGCAATTTCTTCTAATAATGTAGAAAAATATCCAGCAGATTCTCCAGATAAAATGGTGGAATTTCAAATAGAAAGAAAGTTTGAATTTCCTTATTTGTATGATGAAAGTCAAACGATTGCAAAAGCTTATAATGCAGCTTGTACACCAGATTTTTATTTTTTCAATGAACGTTTAGAGCTTATTTATCGTGGACAAATGGATGATTCTCGTCCAGGAAATCAGTATGAAGTAACAGGTGAAGATTTGATTATCGCTTTCGAAAATCTTTTGGGAGAACAAGCTCAAGAAGAAATTCAAAAACCGAGTATTGGTTGTGGAATTAAGTGGAAGTAAATTTTTAACCACTAAGTCATAAAAATAATTTAATATTTTTCTAAAAGTTCACGAAGAAAAAATCTGTAGATTTTTAACTTTGTGGACTTTTTTTATACAAAGAGTTTGAAGCTTTGTGCCTTTGTGGTTAAATTACTTAAAAAACGGATTAAACTCTTTCTCAAAACCAATATTCGTAGGATTTCCATGTCCGTTGTAAACTTTCGTTTCTGCTGGAAGTGTAAACATTTTCGTGCGAATACTTTCTAATAATTGTGCGTGATTTCCTTTGTGTAAATCTGTTCTACCAATGCTTCCTTCAAACAAAACATCACCAGAAATAATAAAATTTTGAGCTTCATTATAAAAACCAATATGACCAGGAGAATGTCCGGGAAGATGCAAAATTTTGAACTCATCTTCATCTAATTTCAAAATCTCGTTTTCCTTTAAATAAGAAATTTCTCCTATAAATTTTGAGAATTGAAATCCAAATCTCATCGCATCCATCGGATTTCTATCCAGCATTTCTTGTTCTATTTCATGCAAAAGTACTGGAACTTGATATTCATCAAATGCCCATTGCAAACCCAAAACATGATCGATATGAGCATGTGTAAGCAGGATATTTTTAATTTTTAAATCATTTTCATCAATAAATTTTTTCAAAATAGCATTTTCATCATCACCAAAATTTCCTGGATCTAAGATGAAAGCACTTTTATTTTCATTATAAATGATGTAGGTGTTTTCTGAAAACGGATTGAAAGCGAAAGATTTTATTTGAATCATTAATTTATTTTTGAAAATTTAATTTGAACAAATTTAAACAAAAATAAAAATTTTCTTGGTACAATTTTCGTTATCTTCGTGTAGATGAAACCAATTTTAGCAATTTTTTTACTGTTTTTTAGCTTTTTTCAAGCTCAAAATATTCAAAGTGTTCAGCTTTTTAATCCGCAAACGAATGACGAAACGCCTGTCATTAATTTTGATGAACAATTGATTTTAAGATTTGATGACCTTTCAAACGCTAGTACAGTTTACAGATATACCATCCAACATTTTGATAGAAATTGGGAAGAAGATAACTTATTTTTCACGGAAATTGCGAATGGAAGTATGAGTAATTTGTTAGATGATTTTCAATATTCTTTCAATACTTTGCAAAAATACACACATTACAATTTGACTTTTCCTAATGATAGAATTCAACCCAAGATTTCTGGAAATTTTAAGCTTATTGTTTATAAAGATGATGTGGAAAAACCGATTATTGCAAAGAAATTTTCTATTGCAGAGAAAGGTGCAAATTTAGCCATGCAAATTTCAAGATTTGCAGATGCAAGAAAACCGCAACTCAACCAAAGAGTAGAAGTACAAGCAGTTTCTACGGGTGCTTCTCTTACTACTAATCTCAATTCTATGAGTTTGAATGTACTTCAAAATAACAATTGGAACACTGGAATTTTTAACGTAAAACCATCAACAAGTTTAGGAAATCAAGTGCTTTTTCAGCAAATGGATTTGGCTTTTCCTGGTAATAATGAGTTCTTTTATTTTGATAATAAAAACATGAATCGTGGTTTTGATATGGTTTCTGGTGGCGAAGTTTTTGAAGGTCAAAATTACACTTATCTTCATCCAGTTTGGGCTTTTCCGTTGAATTATCAATACCAACCAGATGTAAATGGTGCGTATTATTTCCGAAGAAGCGATCTTGGAAACGAGAGAAATGCAGATACAGAAGCAGATTATTCTTGGATGTTTTTTGCCTTAGATTCAGAACCTGTAGAAAAAGAAATTTACGTTTTAGGTTTATTTAATAATTATGAACCAACCGAAGAAAGCAAAATGAAATATGATGAAGTGGAGAAAAAATATATTGCAAAAATCTATTTGAAACAAGGGTTTTACAACTATGTTTTAGCTACAAAAAGTGCTGGAAAAAGTTTAGATTTTGGCGAAATCAACGGAAATTTCTGGCAAACGGAAAATTTGTATCAAGCGTTTTTATATTACCGTCCGTTTGGTAGAAATTACGATGGATTGTTGGGTTATGGGGAATATAGAATGCCAATGCGTTAATTTTTTTATTGAATAATTATGAATGAATTGGCCTCAAAATTCAGCGAAGTAATTTTAAATGGAACTTGGATTGCAAACACCAATTTTAAAAAAGAATTAGACAATTTACCTGTTGAAATTGCAAATTATAAAATAGAAAAATTGAATACTATTGCAGATTTAGCGCGGCATATTCATTATTATATAAACGGTGTAAAATCTGTATTAAATGGAGGGGAATTGATTATTAGAGATCAATTTAGCTTCGATTTTAAACAAAATATCTCTCAAAAAGAATGGGAAGAATTTTTAAGTATTTTCTGGAAAGATGCATTAGAATTTACGAAATTAATAAATGAACTTTCAGAAGAAAAACTAGATTCAGTTTTCGTGAAATCTAATTATGGAAGTTATAGAAGAAATATCGATGGAATTATAGAACATTCCTATTATCATTTAGGTCAAATTGTACTTTTAAAGAAAATAATTGGGAATTTAACTTAGATTTTTTCCTTAGAAATAATGATTCCAAAACCATCTGGATCTTTGAAATATACTGCGTTTTTTTGCCAATAAGGGTTTTTAGGAATTAGAATTTCAATTTTGAATTTTGCAATATTTTCTACAATTTTATTGTATTCAGAAATTTCTTTTGGGTAAAAAACCAGATGAACGTCTTCGTCAAAGATGGATTGAGGATTTTCTCCATTTTCAGTAAATTCTAAATGCCAATTTTCACCATTTTTTCCTAGGAAAACACCGTTGTAACCATCATGATTTTGGAAGTCACCTAAAACAATAAAATCTAAAACTTTACAGTAAAAATCTGTTAAATTTTTGATATTGTTTGTTGATCTTGCGTATCGGAATTTCAAAATTTTAAATTATTAGGGTTTCTTGAAGAATGGAAAATCGCTAAAATAAGTATGAGATTTTTTTCAATTCTATAATGTATCGTAAATGGAAATGTTTTAACGACCAAAACTCTAATGTCATCGTACTTTAATTCAGCAGCTTTGGGGTTATTTCTAATGAAATTAATATGTTTGTCAATTTCATTTTTAAACCTTATTCCCAAACCAGAGACTCTACTTTCATAGAATTTTGCAGAATTTTTAAACTCTTCTTTTGCTCTAAAAGAAAATCTAACAATCATTCAATTCTTTATCAAGTTCAGACATAACATCATCAAAATCTATAAGAGATTTAGGATTTTTTTCATATTCTAAAATTCTATCTCTCACTTCATTTTTTTGCCATTCTGGAATTTTATAAGAAGTATTTTCAACTGAAATATCATCAATGTAATGAGAAACATTTTCTAAAAGTTCTTTAGGAAGTGTTTTTATTTTTTCGGTAAGTTGCTCAATAGTAATACTCATAAAGTAAAGTTAAACAATATTTTTAAACCAAATAAAACTCTTTCATTTTTTTATACTCAAAATTTCCCTTCTCCTATCCCTTCATCTTTTAAACTATGGATTTAATGTAAATTTTCTCCATAATGTTTCAAAAATTCTTCTTTGCTTTCGATAGAATTTCCTAACAAAGTTAACAAATAAATAAGGAAAAAAGCTGGATAAATTAGTATGAAAAATTATGATTTTGATACAATGAATTGAAATTTTTAAAAAATGTAAAATTTATATCAAACTAGGATTAAATTACACTTTAAATATAGCTGTGATAAATAAAGTGTTGTTTTCTTCAAAAATGTAATGAATGGAAATAGGGAAATTTTCAGCTAAATAAACTTGAATTTCAGTGCTTTTTATATCTGAATTTTCAGATTTTATTATAATATTTTGAATAGAATTTTTCACGTCTTCCAGAAATTCTTTTTCATTATTTTTCTCTTGAGCTTTGAAAATTCGCATTAATAATTGCAAATCATTTTTAGCAATAGATGATAGTAAAACTTCCATTATGCACAGATTTTTTCTAAAGCTTCAATATTTTCGTAAAAATCTAATTTTGTTTTCGGGTTTTCATTATGAAATTGTATTCTGTAAAGAATTTCTTCCCTTTGAAAACCAGGAATATGCGAAGTTGTAGTTTCTTCTAATCGATCAACTATTTTTGCAAAAGCTTCTATAAGATCAGGTGAAAAGTTTGTAATTTTTCTTTTTAAAATATCTATGCTAGTTTCCATCAATTCAAAAATTTAATTATTAATTATTTTGATGGTGTAAAAATACGCAAAAAAGTATAATAAAAAAATTAACCCCCTAAAAAATCAATTAAAATTTAGAAAAAACTATATATTTTAATATTTACCCCATTAAAAATAGGGGTCGTTTAAAAAAAACATTAAAATTTGCTAAACAAGATAAAATTCTTCTAATTTTTCTTCGCACAATGTTTTTACCACTTCTATCCATGCATTTTCATCATTCAAACAAGGGATATAATGGAAATTTTCTCCACCATGTTTCAAGAATTCTTCTTTGCCTTCTACAGAAATTTCTTCTAAAGTTTCCAAACAATCTGAAACAAAAGCTGGACAAACGATTGCAAGGTTTTTCACGCCTTTTTTTGGTAAATTTTCTAAAGTTTCGTCTGTATATGGTTCCATCCATTTGTCTTTTCCAAGACGAGATTGAAAAGTAACCAATACTTTTTCTTTTGGAAGTCCAAGTTTTTCTATCACTTTTTCTGTAACTTTAAAACATTGATGGCGATAACAAAACTGATGAGAAGGATTTTGATCTCTGGAACAACAATCATTTAGATTGCAAGTTTTTGTAGGATCTGTTTTGTAAATATGCCTTTCTGGAACTCCGTGATAGGAAAATTGCAAAGCATCAAAATTTTCTGGTAATTTTTCGCGAATGCTTTCTGCTAAACAATTGATGTAAATTTCTCTATTGTAAAATGGCTGAACGTAATTTATTTTAACTTCAGGAAAATGTTTTTTACGAACTTCTTCTGCTTTCTCTATCACCGTTTCTGTTGTACTCATCGCATATTGCGGATACAATGGAAAAAGCACGATATTGGTTACGCCTTGTTCTACTAATTTTCGGATTCCGGTTTCTATGGAAGGTTCGGCATATCGCATTCCAATTTCTACCGGAACATCTACTAATTTCTGTAATTTTTTCTGAATTTTTTCGGTGTAAACAATCAAAGGCGAACCTTCATCTGTCCAAACTGTTTTATAAGCTTCGGCAGATTTTTTTGGTCTTGTATTTAGTATAATGCCTTGTACAAGCAGAGATCGGAAGAACCAGCGATAATCGATTACTTTTTCATCCATTAAGAATTCATCTAGATATTCTCGAACATCTTCGGTTTTTGTAGATCTTGGCGAACCTAAATTTACGAGAAGAATTCCTTTTTTTTGGTTAAAATTATTGGCGTTTTCTGTAGACAAGTTATTGGTTTTAATTGTATTATTATCTCTAAGTTTGTAAAAGTACAACACTGTTTGCTTTTTGTCAAATTTTTCATATAATTATCTAATTTTAGCATCAATTTGCTGAAGAATAGTTGTTAAATAAAGAAAAATGTGTTTATTAAAATTCAAATTAGATTTATAATGATGATTCAATTAAAATTTACGAAATAAATTATTGAATAGTTTTATGAAATCGCCATTTACAAACCTTTCAAATAAACACAAATGAAGATTAGGCGATACCATATGACCTTAAAAAAATAAATATCTACATATGAAAATTATACCAATTGTTATAAATGTTCTTCAGGTTTTATATTTGCTTTCGTTTATTTATATATCTGGAACACCACCATTTTATTTATTCCCGATTATATTGTTTATTTCGATATTGAATTATTTTGCTATTTTTAAATTTACTAACAAGAAAAAGAAGTTTTTAAAAATTGTAAATTCAATTATTCTTATAGTAATAGTTTTATTTTCACTTTTTATTAAACTATTATTAGTTGAATCGTTTAATGTTTAATTAAAAATTTGCACAAATGCATCTAATTCTTCCGAAGTATGACCAATATAGTATTTGTCAATAATTTTTGAATATAAAATATAGCAATAAACCATGGAAGAATATTTAAATAAAAAAAACTCCACAATAAATTGTGAAGTTTCAGTGAGCGCGACAGGATTCGAACCTGTGACCGTCTGCTTAGAAGGCAGATGCTCTATCCAGCTGAGCTACGCACCCATTTGTAATTTTAAAAAAATTACTAAAACATTTAAAATCACCAAAATAATAGTGAAGATCTATATAAAAATAGAAAACTCTCGAAAGAGTTTTCTAAAAAGTCGGGGCGGCAGGATTCGAACCTGCGACCTCCTGGTCCCAAACCAGGCGCGATGACCGGACTACGCTACGCCCCGAATATTTTTTTTTATGGAAGTTGCGGAGAGTAAGGGATTCGAACCCTTGGAACCGTTTCCAGTTCGCATGTTTAGCAAACATGTCCTTTCGGCCACTCAGGCAACTCTCCTTGCAATATTTTAAAGAACTTCTTTTCTCAATTGCGAGTGCAAATATAAGAATGTTTTTTATAAATACCAAAATATTTTACTAAAATATTTTCGTAATTTTGTCTTTATATTATTTTTAAAAATATATTTATGCGAAATTACTTATTTATTCTAGGTTTGTGTACACTAGTTTTATCTTGTTCAACTCAAAAAAATACTTCTAATAAAAAGGAAGCTAAGTATAAAAGGATTGAAAATTATAATGTTGAAAAACTAAATTCAAAAAAGGACGTATTAACAAGAGAATCTGATGTGGTTTTTTTTAAAAAAAATATCGGAGATATTACAAAAAATGATAACACTATCAGCTATGGTTCTATTGTTACGGCAAAAGCAAATGGATTTAAAGTTGTGAAGAATTATTTCCCTTCCGTAGCTCAAAATTATCGTCAAAAATATTTAATTTTACACTATACTGCTATAGGTACAGATAAATCTATAATGATACTTACAGAAAGAGGAGTAAGTGCACATTATCTTGTAAATGATTTAGAAGATAATGAAATCTATCAATTGGTAGATGAAAATAAAAGAGCATATCATGCCGGAGTTAGTGTATGGAGGAATGATAAAAACCTGAATGACAATTCTATAGGAATAGAAATTGTCAATTTAGGATTTACTGTTGATACAACAGGAAAAAAAATATTTGTACCATATAATGAAACTCAATTGAAAAAAGTTTTCCAACTGGTAAAAGATATTGCTGATAGATATCAAATTCCTCCAACTAATATTTTAGGACATTCTGATGTAGCTCCAGCTAGAAAACAAGATCCAGGTCCTTTATTTCCTTGGAAAAAACTATATGATGAGTACAATGTAGGTATGTGGTATGATTATGCAACGATGAAAAATATAATGAATACATCTGAAAGAAATTTTCAATCTGAAAGTAAAAAATCTACTTTTATATTCAAAGTACAATCCGATTTGCAAAATTTGGGATACGATATAAACCCTTCTGGAAGCTGGAATGCAGACAATTCTAAAGTTGTAGAAGCTTTCCAATTTCATTTTCGTCCAGAAAATTATGATGGTGTTGTAGATGTAGTTACCTATTCTATTTTACAAGCTTTAGTTCAAAAATATCCGAAATAAAATGGAAATGTTCTTTTGTTAGAGATTTTATATTTTACAGATATTTATGTTTAAATTAGTTCAATTATGAAGTTTCTAATCATCATTCCTGCATATAATGAAGAAAAATTCATAATTGATAATTTGAATTCTCTCTTTCTTCAAGACTTTCAAGATTTTCAATGTGTTGTTGTAAATGATGGTTCTACAGATCAAACGCATGAAAAAATTAAAACTTTCATCATTAAAAATGACCTTAAAAATCAGTTTAAAGTATTAAATTTAGAAAAATCTAAACACGAACCTGGTGCAAAAGTGGTAAATGCTTTCAATAAAGGTTTAGAGTTGTATGATTTAAATGATTTTGATGTCGTTTGTAAATTTGATGCAGATATAATTTTTCCTATCAATTATTTATCAAAAGTAAATGAAATTTTTGCGAATAATCCAAAATCAGGTATGGTTTCTGGCTTAGTTTATATTGATGATAATTCAAAATTACAGGAAAATATTTTTGATTTTAATAATGAAAATGAATCTTGGAAATTTGAAAATATTTCTTCCAAAAATCATGTAAGAGGTCCAATAAAATCCTATCGTAAAGAATGTTTTATCGAAATGAAGGGTCTTCGCAGCGTTTTAGGTTGGGATAATATAGATGTGATGCTTGCAAAAATGCATCATTGGGAAACTGTTACAATCAAAAATATTTGGGTAAAACATTTAAAACCAACTGCTTATGCTTATCAAAATGACAAAGCGAAAAAAATGGGCATCTATTTTTATAATATTGGTTTAAATTTACCACTTGCTGTAATTTCTGCCGCGAAAGCTAGTGTTAAAGATCAATCTTTCAAGAATTTTTGGATTATTTTAAATAGTTTTATTAAACAAAAACATCCTCGAAATCTAAGCAAAGATGAACTAAAATTTATTAAAAATCTACGTTGGAAAGAGATGAAGAAAAAATTTAAATTCAATTAAAAAAATAGCCTACATAGAATTAGATACACATGCGGAAATTGCAGAAAATTTTCGTCAAATTATCTATTGTTGCAAAGATATTGAGGTAGATTTTTATTTTTCAGAAAAGATTTTAAAACAATTGCAGTTAGAAGAAAATTTTTCTATTTTCAAAGTAAATGAGAAAAATTTATTTGAAACCATACAATCAAAATCTGCTATTAAAAACTATGATTTTGTAATTATTGGTACTGTTCATCGATATTTCAATACTTTTTATAAGATAACTGAAAATTTTAAAACTTCCATAATTATTCATAATAGAAATTTCACAGAGATTTCTACTTTCAATTTATTTCTAAATATTTTTAAAAAAGAAAGTATTTTCAGATTAAAATTATTGGTAAATGAAGGTTTATTATTGAAAAATAAAATTATTAATTCAGCAAAAAATCTATATATTTTTGATGAAAACCTTATAAAAGAAAATAGTAAATATAGCCTTCTTCCTTTGCTTTTTTCAACGGAAAATATCCAGAAAAGTAACAATCATTCGTCTATTGTAATTCCAGGAAACGTTTCTCAACAAAGAAGAAATTACAAAAAAATACTGAAAAATTTAGAAGATTGGTGTTCTAAAAATTTAAACAATAATGAAAATTCTATTGAAATTGTTTTTCTAGGAAAAGCTGATAAAAATGAACTTTTATGGCTGCAAAATTTTGAGAAAAATCAGTTTTCAAATCTAAATATCATCTATTTTAAAGAAAAAGTTCCTCAAGATATTTTTGATGAATATATGAAAAACGCAAGCTTTCTTTGGTGTCCTTTGCAAATGAAAACTGAGTTTTTCAGTGTTACAGAAATCTATGGTCGTACAAAAATTTCAGGAATTATCGGTGATGCAATGAAGTACCAAAAAATTGCTTATTTGCCAAAATCCTATACTACAGATTTCCCATTTCTACAAGAAGATTTTGATGATTTTCAAGAAATGTTAAATCATTTTGAATCATTAAATAATCAAATAGATTTTCAAGAATATTCTTTAGAAAATGTTTCAAAAAGTTTAGATAAAATTTTGAAGAATATTTAAAATTTCAATAAATTTTTGATGAATTTATAATTCAAATATTGTTCAACCGGATAAATTTTCAAGAAATAATTTCCTATAAAAATTACGATTAAAACCAAAAGTGGTTTATAGATAAGATTAATAAAATTGTTATCGAAAGTAGGTAAAACAATAGCAATTGTAATAGCAATAGAACAAATAAGCGAAGTGTAAATCATCTCTATTGTCAATGGATGCACTTTAAATTTGATGTAATTAAAAATAAGTTTTACGCAATTGTATATTGTGAGAGAAATGGCTGTTGCAAGAGCGATTCCTATAATTCCTAAACTTGTGTTTTTAATGAAATACAAATTTAGAACTACAGTTAAAAATGCCAAAGCAATCATAATCACAATGTTAAATCGATAATATTTCGACATAGAAATTATATTTCCGTTAAAACCTGTCAGTAAATCCATCAAAACTGCAGATCCAATTATCCAAATTACAGGTTCAGATTCCAACAATAATTCACCATTTACCATCAGTTTTGCTAAAAAAGGAAAGCCAACCAATATACAAGAAAACAATACAGCACCTAGAAAATACAAAGAAAGCGATGTTTTTTTGTGAAATCTATCCAATTCCTCCATATCATTTTCTTCAAAACTTTTGTTGATAATTGGAGCAGAAATGTTATACAATCCTAATTGTGGAATAGAAATCAAAGCAATAATTGCAAAAAGATTATTGTAAATTCCAGTTTCATTGAAATCTATATATTCTCCAATCATAATTGTATCAATCTTAATAGCGATAAAATTCCCGATGTTTCCTAGAAAACCGTAAAAACTATAGCTAAAAATTTGTTTATATAATTTGTCTTTTTTTAAAAAATCTGTGTTATAATTCCAGTTAATTTTTTCTAATTTATTAGCGTAAATTATATATCCGACAAACGATAATACAAACATTACAAGAAAAAAGAAAAACGAAATATTTTCTGAAATTCCGATAAAAAAGAAGAGAGAAAACGCAATTATATTTGCCAATTTCGGAAATATATTTTCGAAAATATTGGGAACTACTATTCTTTTGAAATTGGTAATGTACTTATTTAACACTGCTGAAAGCGATAAAAGCAGAACCAATGGAAGAATAAATTTCTTGTAATTCCACATTTCCAAATTCTTATATTCTGGAAAGAAATAGAAGAATATAAAGAAAATTCCAAGGCAGAAAACGTAATTCGCAAGCACGAAAAGTATAGAAATTGAAAGTAAATTTTGGTGCTTCCCTTCTTTTTTTGCAATTTCGTGGAATTTTACATTAGAAAAAGAAACTCCGAAAACTACGATTGGCGTGAGAATCATGGCGTATGAAAGTACAAATCCTAATTTTCCGTAGAATTCATAATTCCTAGGAAATAAGAAATAAGTAGCAATTGCACCTAAAAAAAATCCGAAATATCCAATCACAGAATATTTGATACCTTGTCTTGCTACAACACTCATTTCAAGATAGTTAATATTTTTTGATTGGTCAATTTCATCATCAAAATTTGTTTAAAAGCTAAGTTTTTTTGTAAATATTTACTTTACAATGTTTGCAAATATAGATAATTACGTTTATTTAATGTTGATGAATTCAATCCAATGTTTTAATTTTCTTAAATTTAACCCCTAAAATTAATTATGAAAAAATTCAAATATATATGGTGTTTACTGTTTTGTACGCTATTTTTTTGTCAGAAAAAATCTGTTATTGAAAAAAAATCATTTTCACAGGAAGCTTTGAATCAAAAAATCACCAATTTTAATGGAGAAAAAGTAAATATTTCCAAAATTTTAAAAATGCATAAAGGCGAAGTAATTTTGATAGATTTTTGGGCAAGTTGGTGCCAAGATTGTATAAAAGCGATGCCAAAAACCAAAAAATTGGTGGCGAAAAATCCAAATATTACGGTGCTTTATTTTTCTTTAGATAAAAAAGAAGAAGCCTGGAAAAATGGAATAGAAAAACACAATTTATCCGAAAAAGAGCATTATTGGTTTGATGAAGGTTGGAAAAACGCTTTCAATAATGAAATAGATTTGAATTGGATTCCAAGATTAATGTTGATAGATAAACACGGAAAAATAGCTTTATATTCTGCAATTTCACCAGAAGATCCGAAAATTCAGGAAACGATTGATAAAATGAAGTAAAAAGGCAAAAGTAAAAAGTCTGTCCACTCATGATTTTTTAAGTTTTTAAACTGCCGACTTCCGACTTCAAACATCCATATTCAGACTTCTCTCAATAAATTCATTCAAAGGTTTCATCACATCTAGGATTTTTGCAATTTCTGTGATGCTTTTTTCGTTTGTAAAATCTTTATCTTCCATTGGAAATTTTACCACAAAACTTTTCAATTTTAGAAAATCTTCCATTTTATCTTCTTTATCAAAACCTTGAGGAATGCGTTTCAGTTTATCTTCGGTAGATAATTCTGTAAAATATTCTTTTAATTTTTTATCATTCACTATTTCTAAAAACGCTTCTGAATTTTTGCTTATACTACTTCTTATCTTTTTCAAATTATCTTTCTCAGGCATATAAACACCACCTGCCAAAAAAGAATTTCCCGGTTCTAGATGCAAATAATATCCCGAAGTTCGGTTGTATTTCCCCATTCCCAAACTCGCCCCAAAATGCGTTTTGTACGGAGATTTGTCCAGAGAAAACCTTACATCTCTATAAATTCTAAATAACGCTTTCTTCGCTTCAATCTTCAAAATTTCTGGATCCGTTTCTGCTAATTTTTCTATTAAAATATTTAGAAAATTCGTTACATTTTCCTTCGCCAATTCATAATCTGCTTTGTTTTCTGCAAACCATTCTCGGTTGTTGTTGGTTTTTAGATTTTTTAGGAATTGGAAGGTATTTTTTGTGATTGTAAACATTTGAATTTAATTTGAGTGAAAAGTACAGAAATATTCACTATCATCCGAAAGTTTGGTAAAAAAGAATGCCTGAGAATGCTGTATATT
>CAXYUO010000044.1:0-14563 GCA_964292185.1 uncultured Frigoriflavimonas sp. | reverse complement strand
GCCTTTATTATGAACCGTATTGGCGATTTAGGCTTTTTATTAGGAATCATTTTAATTTTCGTAACTTTTGGTAGCATTGAGTTTTCTGATGTTTTTAGTCAGTTAACAAATGGCTCATCAGTTGCAAAAGATCAACCGGTAATTATTGCAATTACACTTTTACTTTTTGTGGGAGCAATGGGTAAAAGTGCACAATTACCTTTGTTTACTTGGTTGCCCGATGCAATGGCTGGTCCAACTCCAGTTTCTGCATTAATACATGCTGCAACCATGGTAACTGCCGGAATTTATTTAATAGTACGTTCCAATTTCCTATTTTCAAACGCTCCAACAGTAATGAACGGAATCGTAATGATCGGTTTACTTACCGCTGCATTGGCTGCATTTTACGCATTAAGGCAAAACGATATTAAAAAAGTACTTGCTTATTCTACCATTTCCCAATTGGGTTTTATGTTTGTAGCAGTAGGTTTAGGAGCTTATACAGCAGCAATGTTTCATTTGATGACGCATGCATTTTTCAAAGCATTATTATTTTTAGGTTCAGGTTCCGTAATTCATGCAATGAGTGGAGAACAGAATATGATGAAAATGGGTGGTTTGAAATCTAAAATTAAAATCACACACATCACATTTCTCATCGGTACTTTTGCCATTTCTGGAATGCCATTGTTTTCTGGAATGATTTCTAAAGATGAAATTCTTATTTCTGCTTGGGCGAAAAATCCAGTTTTTTGGGTTATTCTTTTCGCAATTGCAGCAATGACGGCAACTTATATGTTTAGATTGTATTATTTAACATTCCACGGAAGTTTCAGAGGAACCGAAGAACAGAAAAAACATCTACACGAAAGTCCATTGAATATGACTTTACCATTAATGATTCTTGCAATTTTATCTTTGGTTGGTGGTTTTATTAATCTTCCACATTTCATTGCAGAAGGTCATTTTTCTAGTTTACATCATTGGTTAGAACCTTTGTATGTTTTTCAATCAGAGATTCCACATGTAGAATTTAATACAGAAATGATTCTTTTAGGAGCTACCATTTTAATGTTTTTCGTAGTTTGGTTTTATGTAAGAAATCTATATGCCGTTAAAGGAAAATTAGCAACCGATGAAAAATCATTAACTGGTTGGGAAAAGCTTTCTTCAAAAAAATTATACATTGATGAATTGTATCATGCATTGATTGTAAAAACCACAGAAGGTCTTGGATTTGGTGGAAAAATGTTTGATAAAAATGTATTAGATAAAGTAGTAGATTTCATAGGAGAAGGAGCAGAAGATAGCGGAAAATCTATGAAAAAAATACAAAACGGAAATGTAGAAAATTATGTTTTGATTATGTCTTTGGCAATCGGAATTATATTAATTGTTAACTTTATATTACAATAATAAATGTCTTATTATTTACTCACATTATTGCTATTACCTCTTGTAGGATCAGGAATAATTTTCGCCTGGAAAGGTTCTTTCAGTAAACACGCAGCATTAGCTATTGCTTTTTTGCAAATGCTTTTCACATTCTATTTGTTGGCAGATTTTGATGCAGTTCCTACTGTAAATTCAGCTTTACAATATGAAATCAATCAACCTTGGTCTCATTTTTTCAGAAGTTCTTTGCATTTCGGGATTGATGGAATGAGCATGCTTTTGCTCGTATTAACCAATATTTTGGTACCACTTATTATTCTTTCTTCATTTAATGAAAAAGTAAAGTACTCCAATTCTTTTTATGGTTTAATATTATTAATGCAATTTGGATTAATAGGTGTTTTCACAGCATTAGATGGCTTATTATTCTATGCATTCTGGGAAATTACATTAATCCCGATTTGGCTTATTGCTGGACTTTGGGGACAAGAAAATAAAAGATTACAGTTTACCACAAAATTCTTTGTTTATACTTTTGTAGGTTCGTTGTTCATGCTTTTAGGTCTAATTTATGTGTACAATCATGCAGAATCTTTCGCTTTAATAGATTTATACAATGCAGAACTTAATATCACTCAACAAACAGTAGTTTTCTGGTGTATTTTCTTCGCATTTGCAGTAAAATTACCAGTTTTTCCATTTCATACTTGGCAACCAGATACTTACACGTATTCTCCAACACAAGGAACAATGCTACTTTCAGGAATTATGCTGAAAATGGCGATTTACGGAATATTAAGGTATCTTTTGCCTATTGCTCCAGATGCAATTGCAGGAATTTCTGGATATATTGTAATTACTTTAGCAATAATCGGAGTAGTTCATGGTGCTTTAATCGCTTTGATACAAACAGATACTAAAAGAATTATCGCTTATTCTTCTCTTTCTCACGTTGGATTGATGGTCGCAGGAATTTTCGCTTCGGCAATGCTCGTAATGAGAGGAACTTTCACTATTGAAGGTGCAGAAGGTGCTTTGATACAAGCTTTTGCACATGGTTTCAATGTTGTAGGATTGTTTTATTGTGCAGATATTCTTTACAAAAAATTCAAAACAAGAGACATTAGACAAATGGGTGGTTTGGCAAGAGTAGCTCCAAAATTCGCAATTTTATTTATGATAATATTGCTTGGTTCTATGGCAGTTCCATTAACCAATGGTTTTGTGGGAGAGTTTATTTTAATTAAATCTATTTTCGATTTTAATGTTTTAGCAGCTATTTTCTCAGGTGTTACCATTATTTTATGTGCGGCTTATCTTTTAAGAATGTACGGAAAAACAATGTTTAATGAAGGTGATGAAAGAATTTTATCTTCCACAAAAGATTTGTCTGGTGTAGAATTTTCTGTATTGGCAAGTATTGCTGTTTTTGTTTTGTTATTAGGAGTTTTTCCTCAACCAATTTTAGATATGATTCATAGTCCATTGAAGTTCATTTATCAATCTATGTTGGCTTAAATTTTAATTAATAAAAAGATTAACAAGCGTTTTTCTTTATAAAAAAGTGAAACATTTGCAACATAATTTAAAAAATAAAATTGCAAATAAATCTCAACTAATATTATGAGTGTTTTAATAATTGTCTTCCTTACTGCAGTAATTGCATTATTCTCAGGAGTTTTTGAAAAAGGAAAATTCGCAAGATATATCGGAATTTTCGGTCTATTGATAGCTTTTTACGTAAGTTATCAACCAGAATTAGCGTTTTTCTCTCAATATCAAGCCATGTATAAATATGGAGAAAGTTCTGCATTGTTTACTAAAATTGCAATTTTCATTACGATTCTAATATTTTTCTTAGGTGGTTTTGCTTTTAGCAATCACAGAAGTCATCAATCAGAATTGTATGCATTGATGCTATTTTCACTTTGTGGTGGTTTTGTACTTTTCGGATATCAAAATTTAGTGACTTTATTTTTAGGAATAGAAATACTTTCGATTCCACTTTACGTTTTGGCAGGAGCAAGAAAAACAGATTTAAGATCCAATGAAGCTTCTGTAAAATATTTTTTGATGGGTGCATTTGCAACTGGATTTTTACTTTTCGGTATTGCATTAATTTATGGAAGCAGCAGTAGTTTTGATCTATATGCAATCCATGAATTTAGCTTAAAAAATCCTAAAAACACCATGTTTACTTTAGGAATGATTTTAATGTTAGCAGCAATGGCATTCAAAGTTTCACTTGCACCATTTCACATGTGGAGTCCAGATGTTTATCAAGGTTCGCCATCATTAATAATGGCTTTTATGGCAAGTGTGGTGAAAATTTCTGCATTCTATGCATTTTTTAAATTAATGACACTGGTATTTATAGGAAGTTCTGGAGAATGGATTAATATTCTTGGTGTTTTTGTAATCATCACATTATTTCTTGCAAATGCAATGGGATTGGCACAAAGCAATGCAAAAAGAATGTTAGCTTTTTCTTCAGTTTCTCATGCTGGATATATTTCGCTTGCATTTTTCGGGTTGAATAATCTTTCTACTTATAATTTAGCTTTCTATTTATTTGCTTATTCTTTAGCAACAGTTGGTGTATTTTCTTGTTTAATTTATGTTGAAAAACTTAAAAAAGAAACCAGCTTTTCTGCTTTCAAAGGTTTAGGAAAATCAGAACCAATACTTGCAGTTGTAGCTACAGTTTCTATGCTTTCTATGGCAGGAATTCCATTAACTGCAGGATTCATCGGTAAATTTTCCTTATTCACTCAAGCAATGAATGGTGCAGCTTTCTTAGTTTTAATAGCAGTTTTAGGATCAGCAATATCAATTGCTTATTATTTAAGATTAATAATTGCCATGTTTTTCTTCAAAGAAAATACATTTCAATCTTCTCAAAAAGCTACGCTTACTTATAACATTATTGCAGTATTTATAGTTTGTGCAATTATAATCTTAGGAGTCTATCCAGATTTATTTGCCAAACAATTTGGAATGTAAAAAATTAAAATATTTAAAAGCGGAACTCAATGTTTCGCTTTTTTTAATTTAAAACTTCAGACTTCAATGATAAAAATCATTTTGAATTTAGAATAAAACATATTAAATTTGACATTTAGCATAATCATTTGAAAATAATTACACCTTTATTCATTGTATTTTCTATCGTATTTCGTCCGATAATGCCAATATTGAATTATGTGGTAAATTATGATATAATAAGCACAGAACTCTGCGAAAATCGTGACAACATAGAAATCGATTGTAAAGGTAAATGCTATTTAGTAAAAGAATTAGCACAAACTAAAGATACATTTCCTAAAGACAATAAACAAGCTGGAAATATATTACCTACATTTTCAGATGGCTTTATTGTTAAAGAATTGCTCTATTTTGAATTACTAAAAATACAAAATCATAAAAATTCCGATAGAATACTTTATTCAGATTCTATGTATTATTTTTCATTAAAATCAAAAATATTTCATCCTCCATTGGTTTAAAAAATGATTAAATTTAAACTTTAATCTATGTTAAATTTCTATTATTAATATAGAAAAACCTTTCTTAAATTTATATTTAAAATTACATTAATTCAAATTAAATCAACATGAAAAATTTAATAATACTATCAATCATACTTTCTGCAAGCATTTCTTGCACAAACAATACACCAAAAGTTCAACAAAGCACGCCTGCTCCAAAAATGGATTTGAGCAGTGTAAAAGTAGTTAATGAATTAGACCCTATTTGCAATATGAAAACTGCAAATCATCTTTCAGATACTGCTCAATATAAAAATAATACGTACGGATTCTGTAGTTCTTCTTGCAAATCTGAATTCAAAAAAAATCCTGAAAAATATGTCCAAAAATAAAAAAACGGGCATGAATCCTATGTCAAAAATTATTACTTCGATAATTATTTTTGCTTTATTATTTTTGGGAATTAGTTTGGGTTATACTTACTTTAAAAAAAGTCTTTTTACAGTTATGAAAGTTCCAGACTTTCAATTGACAGATCAAAACAATCTAAAAATATCTAATAAAGATATGCTCGGAAAAGTGTATCTGGTAGAATTTTTTTACAGTACTTGCCCTACTATTTGCCCAATTATGAATAAAAACATGAAATTTATTGATGAGAAAATCAACAATGAAAATTTTGGAATTATATCCATAAGTATTGATCCGAAAAATGATACACCAGAAGTTTTGAAAATACATGCAAATAGTATAGGAGCAAAATCTAAAAAATGGCATTTTCTTACTGGTGATCGAGATTATATCGGGAAATTGGCTGAAAAATTTGATATTTTTGTAGGTGAAAAAGAAGACGAAGCAGAAAGCTTAAATCATAGTGGAATGATCGCTTTGGTAGATAAAGAAGGAAATATACGTTCCAGATTTGGCGAAAATAATCTTCCGATTCTCTATTATTCTGGTCTAAATTATGAAGATCCTGAAGGGAAAAAACATAATCTTTCTGGGAAATTTCATCCAGACAGAGAACGTTTAATAGAAGATATTCAAAAACTTTTGAAGTAAAAACCTTTTAATAGAAGGTATTCTTAAATTAAATAAAACGCATTTCTTAGGATTTGCGTTTTATTTTAAAAATATTTTTAATCATTTGATTAATTCATTTGTTTAAATCAAAATAATAATACTATCTTTGCAGTAGAATTTTATTAAAAATGACTGCAACCGAACTTTCCACAGAAGACAAAATACTTTTAGCAGCCTCAAAAGTTTTTACTGAAAAAGGATTTTCAGGAACCAGAACTCGCGATATTGCTGAAGAAGCTGGTATCAATTTAGCACTTCTCAATTACTACTTCCGAACAAAAGAAAAATTGTTCGAACAAGTAATGAAGGTAAAAGTAGTTTTGCTTTTCGGGCAAATTATTCCAATTGTTACCAATGAAAAAACTTCTTTAGAAGAAAAAATAGATTTAGCAAGTGAAAAATACTTCGATATTTTATCTAAAAATCCAAACCTTCCTATTTTTGTTTTGAGTGAAATTCAGAAAAAAACTTCGGATGTGAAATCTATTCTACCATTTGATAAAGTATTGAATAACTCATTTATTTTAAAACAAATTCAAGAAAAAAAACCAGAAGTAAATCCTTTTCATTTCCTCTTGAATTTTCTAAGCATGACTGTTTTTCCATTTTTAGGAAAACCAATTTTACAATCATTTGATTTAATGAATGACGAAGAATTTCAAAAATTCGTGGAAGAAAGAAAAACTTTAGTTCCCATTTGGATAAAAATGATGTTAAATAATTAATGAAATAAACCACAAAAGTCACAAAAGTTGAATTGATGAAGAAGTTAAAAATAATACCTCAATAAAGTCCACAAAACTTTTGAAAATCTATAGATTTTCTCTTTTGTTGACTTCTCCAAAAATTTTTAGAAGTATTCTTTTGTAACTTTTGTGGTTAAAAAAAATTATACGAATTAAGTTGAATCATTATGAAAAATTTTAAATACATATTCCTCCTCCTTTTCTTCTCCGGAAATGCTCAAACATTGACTTTAGAAGAATGTTATGGTTTAGCAAAACAAAATTATCCGCTCATCAAAAGACACGATTTAATTGCGAAAACCAAAGAATATAATTTACAAAACGCAGCGAAAGGTTGGCTTCCGCAAATTCAAATTATAGGACAAGCAACGTATCAAAACGATGTTACGCAATTGCCTATTCAAATTCCGAATATGACTATTGATCCCGTAAGCAAAGACCAATACAAAGTTTTTGCAGACGTTCAACAAAATATTTACGATGGTGGAATGATTGCTAATCAGAAAAAAATGGCAACCATCAATTCTGAAATTGAAATGCAAAAAACTGAAGTAGAAACCGATCAATTGGAAATGAGAATCAACCAAATCTTTTTCGGAATTCTACAAACCGATGAACAATTGCAACAAACCGAACTCACAAAATCTGACATCAAAAACGGATTGAAAAAAGCCGAAGCTCAATTACAAAATGGCGTAATTTTCAGAAGTAATGTGGATGTTCTGAAAGCACAACTCGTGAATATCGAGCAGAAACAAATGGAACTTCTTTCCATTAAAAAAAGTTTTATACAAATGCTTTCTGTTTTCATTAATAAAAATATCGATGAAAATACTTCTCTCGAAAAACCAGAAAAAATCTTAATTCAAGATAAAAATAAACGAGCCGAACTCAAATTATTTGATTTACAAAAACAAGGTTTAGAACAACAAAAAGCAAACATCAACTCGAAAAATCTTCCAAAATTAGGTGCATTTTTTCAAGGTGGTTACGGAAAACCCGCTTTTAATATGTTGAAAAATGAATTTGATCTTTTTTATATTGGTGGAGTTCGATTGAATATTCCGATTTCTGGATTTTATACCAAGAAAAATGATTTGGCTTTAATTGCAACTCAACAAGAAGAAATTGAAGTTCAGAAAGAAAATTTCCTTTTCAATCAGCAGTTTCAAACCATTCAAAACAATAATGACTTGGAGAAAATTCAACAACTCATTGATAAAGATAACGAATTGATTATTCTGCGAGAAAGTATTAAGAAAGCAACTTTAGCACAACTCGAAAACGGAATTATCAACACCAACGATTATCTTCGAGAAGTAAACGAACTGGATCGAGCGAAAAATCAGAAAATCACCCACGAAATTCAGTATTTATTGACGCAATATAATTTAAAATCGCAACTCAATCAATAATTGAGATTAGAGATTAGAGATTTGAGATTAGAGAAAATTAACTTATCAATTTTAGAAATTTAAAAAAATCATAATGAAAAAATATATCGTATTTGCAACTGCACTTTTGCTTTTTTCGTGCAACAATTCTGCTGATTCTTACGATGCTTCCGGAACTTTTGAAGCCGATGAAATCATCGTAACTGCGAAAGCAAATGGAACAATTTTACAACTTAAAGTTGAAGAAGGTCAACAATTATCTGCCAATGAAAAAGTGGGCGAAATAGATCCGAAAAATGTTGAGCTACAAAAAGATCAAGTTTTGGCAAGCATTGATGCCATCGAACAAAAAACAAATTCTGCTCTTCCTCAAATTCAGGTTTTACAATCTCAAATTTCTGGTCAATCTGCGAATGTTTCTATTTTGCAAGAACAGCTTCAAAATGCGATCAGAGAAAGAAATAGAACTGCAAATTTGGTAGCAAAAGATGCTGCAACAAAAAAGCAACTCGATGATGCAAATGGAAATATAAAAGTGATTCAAAAGCAAATTTCTGCGGCTCAAAGTCAGTTGAGTATTTTAAAACAACAGATTTCTACCACCAAAGAAAATGTATCCATTCAAAACCGAGCGATTTTAAGTGAAAGAAAACCAACCGAGAAAAAAGTAGAACAAATCGACGAACAATTGAAAAACAATTCCATTGAAAGTCCAATTTCTGGAATGGTTTTAACGCAATATTTGTATAAAGGAGAATTTGCTTTGGTAGGAAAACCGATTTTCAAAATGGCAAGTTTGGATGTGATGACTTTAAAAACATTTATCACTGGAGATCAATTGCCTTTAATAAAAAACGGACAAAAAGTAACCGTTCTTATCGATGCAGGAGATGGAAAAACAAAAGAACTTCCCGGAACCATTTACTGGATTAGTTCTAAAGCAGAATTCACCCCGAAAACCATTCAAACCAAAAACGAAAGAGCCAACTTGGTTTACGCCGTAAAAATTCATGTAAAAAACGATGGCTACTTAAAAATCGGAATGTACGGCGACGTGAAATTTTAAATAATAAGTACCAAAAAGTAAGATGAATAAAAACTACAAAATAATAGAAATCGAAAATTTTAATTTTTTAATTGGAAAATGGACCGTTTTAAATAAACGTCTAAAAGAACGACTAAATAATTGTACAGATTGGATGGAATTTCAAGCAGAAATGGAAACCAAACCTTTTTTAAACGGTTTAGGATTAATGGACGAAATGAAATCATCGCATTTTGGAGAAAACTTCATCGGGTTTAGCATTAGAATGGTCGATCCAAAAACCAATATTTGGACCATTTATTGGGCAGATACTGCAAGTCCAGAAAATTATTTGAAAGAACAAGTCGTTGGAGAATTCAAAAATGGAATTGGAGAATTTTATGGAAAAGAATTGTATCAAGGAAAAGAATACAAACTAAGGTTCACTTGGAAAAAATTCCATGAAAATACCGCTCAATGGGATCAAGCTTATTTTGATGAATCAAAAAACGATTGGGAAACAAATTGGATCATGGAGTTCACAAAAGCATAATTAGAAAATGAAAAATTAACTTGAAAATAAAGATCCTCTTTAAACTGAAATTCTAAAACCCGCCGACTTCAGACCTCTGACTTCCGACTTCCGACTTTAAACTATAACAAAATGAAATCAATCATCGTTCAAAATTTAACAAAAACCTACGGCAAAAAAGAAAAAACTCTTGCAGTAGATAACGTGAGTTTTGAGGTGAATCATGGTGAAATTTTCGGATTAATTGGTCCAGATGGAGCTGGAAAAACTTCTATTTTCAGAATGTTAACCACGGTTTTGTTACCCGATTCTGGTTCTGCTTCGATTGAAGATTTAGATATGGTAAAAGATTATAAAGAGATTCGGAAAATTTTAGGTTATATGCCTGGAAGATTTTCTTTGTATCAAGATTTAACGATCGAAGAAAATTTAGAATTTTTTGCCAGCGTTTTTAATACCACTATTGCAGAAAATTACGATTTAATTAAAGATATTTATATTCAAATAGAACCCTTTAAAAACCGAAGAGCAGGAAAATTATCGGGAGGTATGAAACAGAAATTGGCTTTGTGTTGCGCATTAATTCACAAACCGAAAGTTCTATTTTTAGACGAACCCACAACTGGAGTAGATCCTGTTTCTCGAAAAGAATTTTGGGAAATGTTGCAGCGATTAAAAACGCAAGGAATCACAATGGTAGTCGCAACTCCTTATATGGACGAAGCCGCATTATGCGACAGAATTGCTTTGATGCAAGAAGGTAAAATCCTTTCTATTAATACGCCAGAAAACATCAGTAATTCTTATCCTGACTACCTTTTTGAAGTAAAAGCAGGAAGAACTTCAACCGTTTTGCGTGCTTTAGAAAATTTTGAGCAAAAGAAAAACGTCTATGCTTATGGTGAATTTGTGCATTTAACCATCGACAAAAATGAGAATTTCAACCCAAACTCAGTTATAGAATATTTAGAAAAAGAAGGATTTGAAAATATAGAAATCAATCCAATACAAGCCAGTATCGAAGACAGTTTCATCCGTTTATTATCTCATTAAAAAATGAATTTAGAAAATCAAAATATCGCCATCAAAGCAGAAAACATCACCAAAGTTTTTGGAGATTTCACTGCGGTAGATCATCTCAATTTTGAAGTGAAAAAAGGAGAAATTTTTGGTTTCCTTGGTGCAAATGGTGCCGGAAAAACAACTGCGATGCGAATGTTCAGCGGACTTTCCATCCCAAGTTCAGGAACTGCGACCGTCGCAGGTTTTGACGTTTATAAAGAAACCGAAAAAATTAAAAAGAACATCGGTTATATGAGTCAGAAATTTTCTTTGTACAATAATTTAACGGTGAAAGAAAACCTTGATTTCTTCGGTGGAATTTATGGAATTCCAAGAAAAAAACTCAAAGAAAAAAGTATAGAATTGCTCCAAAAATTAGATTTAATTGAAGAAAAAAACAAACTTGTTTCTTCACTTCCTTTAGGTTGGAAACAGAAATTGGCATTTTCTGTCGCTATTTTTCACGAACCACAAATCGTGTTTTTAGACGAACCAACTGGAGGAGTTGATCCTGTAACACGCCGACAATTTTGGAATATGATTTATGATGCAACAGATCGTGGAATTACCATTTTCGTAACCACGCATTACATGGACGAAGCCGAATATTGCGACCGAGTTTCGATTATGGTTGATGGAAAAATTGCAGCATTAGACACGCCCGCCAATTTGAAAAAACAATTCAATGCAAAAAACATGGACGATGTTTTTTATGAATTAGCACGTGGAGCAAAAAGAGGAGAATAGATGATAGATAATTCTAAAATATAAAACGAATTCAGTACAAGAATATAAAAAATTTTAAACACATAAGTCACATTAGAATTAAGAAAAATAAACTTCATAAAGTTCACATGAGTTCTGAAAATCAAAGATTTTCAACTTTGTGTTCTAAATATTTTCAAAGTGAAAAACTAAAACTTATGTGACTTATGTGGTTTTATTGCAATTTAAAATAAGTAAAAATTCGTACGAATAAGAAAATCAAAAATCGATGATCTTTCATCAATTATTAAAGAAATGAAACAACTTCTTACATTTATAAAAAAAGAATTCTGGCACGTTTTGCGTGACAAAAGAACGCTTTTTGTGCTTTTCGGAATGCCGATTGTGCAAGTGCTCCTCTTTGGTTTTGCTTTGAGTACCGAAGTGAAAAATACCAAAATTGGCGTTTTAGATCAAGATAAATCCCAAAATTCTATCGATCTTATTTCCAAAATTGGCAACAACCAATATTTTGATCTCGCCCAAAATTTGACTTCCATCAATGAAGCCGAAAACGCTTTCAAAGGTGGAAAAATAAGAATGATCGTCGTAATTCCTGCCCAGTTTTCCCAAAATATCAGCAGTGGAAAAAAAGCTCAAATCCAGCTAATTACAGACGGAACCGACATCAATATGGCGAACCAAATCTACAATTTCATGTCGAATATTTTGATGGATTATTACGGACAACAAACGCTGCAACCTAATTCTGGCGTACAACCAGAAATCCGAATGCTGTACAATCCACAATTAAAAGGCGCTCCAAATTTCGTTCCTGGAGTAATGGCATTTATTCTTTTAATTATTTGCGTTTTGATGACGGCAATAGCAATCGTTCGCGAAAAAGAAACCGGAACCATGGAAATTCTGCTCGTTTCGCCCATGAAACCGTACATTATCATTTTAGCAAAAGCAATTCCGTACTTCCTTTTATCGATGATTATTTTGGTTTCCATCTTGGTTTTAAGCGTAACAGTACTCGATTTACCCATCAAAGGAAACCTATTTCTCCTCTTCGGAATCAGCATTATTTTCATCATCACCAATCTATTAATCGGCATTGTCATCTCCATTTTAACCAGTTCTCAACAAACCGCAATGCTCATTTCGCTCATCGCAACCATGCTTCCAACCCTCATGCTGAGCGGTTTTATGTTTCCCGTAGAAAACATGACAATTCCCATGCAAATTGTCGGAAACGTAATTCCCGCAAAATGGTATTACGAAATCGTAAAAAATATAATGATCAAAGGAACCGGTTTAGAAGTCGTCTGGAAACACGTTTTAGTCCTACTCGCAATGATGTCGGTTTTGTTCATCATCGCCGTGAAAAAATTTAAAATACGATTAGAATAAATATTTAGAAAGATAAAAATAATTATTTGGGCAGCTTAATCCGTCTTCCACTCCCGCTTTTTTGCCTTCGAAGATTAGTTAAAAATTAGAAATTTCAGTCAGGCAAAAAGAGCTCCGTTCAAGCCGGGCTGCAATTTAGGATACCAAATAAAAAGTGAGATAAAAATAAAAACCTCGTTACTTTCCAATCCTTCAAGGATTTTAAATCCTTGAAGGATTAAAAAAAATAAAAAAAATGTTTAGAACATTACTCATATTAATCAGAAAAGAATTCCTGCAAATATTCAGGAACAAATCCATTTTAGCCATTATTTTCGTGATGCCTGTCATGCAATTGGTCATTCTTCCTTTGGCTGCAAATTATGAAATAAAAGACATCAAAATCGCCATCGTAGATCACGATAAATCAACAGAATCCCGAGAATTAGTCCGAAAAATTACTGGTTCTCGATATTTTAAAATTATGGATTATGGCGAGAATTATAACGATGCTTATCAAGAAGTAGAAAACGATAAAATAGATTTAATCATAGAAATTCCCAACAATTTCGAGAAAGATTTAATAAAAGAAAACAAGCAAAAAGTTTTACTCGCAGTCAACGCAATCAACGGAACAAAAGCCGGACTTTCCGCAAGTTATCTCGCACAAATTCTGCAAAATTACAACCAACAAGTTCAGCTAAAAATGAACCCAGAATTAGAAAGTGTACAGAAAAATTCTGGCGTAGAAATCGTTCCAAAATTCTGGTTTAATGAAGGTTACAATTACCGACTATCTTTAGTTCCCGGAATCTTGGTGTTTTTAGTTACCTTAATCGGTGGCTATTTAACCGCTTTGAATATCGTAGAAGAAAAAGAAATTGGCACCATCGAACAAATCAATGTTTCGCCCATTAAGAAAAGAGATTTTCTCTTGGGAAAACTCATTCCATTTTGGATTTTAGCAATGATCGCTTTTAGTATTGGACTTTTAGTAACCATTTTCGTTTACAAAATCCCAATGCAAGGAAGTTTTCTATTGCTTTACGCATTCATTGCCGTTTATATGATTGCCATTTTAGGAATGGGACTTTTGGCATCAGTTTTCAGCGAAACCCAACAACAATCAATGTTTATGGTCTTCTTTTTCATGATGGTTTTCATCTTAATGAGCGGACTTTTCACACCCACAGAAAGCATGACCGATTGGGCAAAATATGTAGCTTACGTAAATCCAGTAACGTATGGAATTGATGGAATTCGTTTAATAATGCTGAAAAATAGTGGCTTTATGGATCTACTTCCCCACTTCGGATTTATTGTAGGTTTAGCAACAGTAGTTATTTCTTGGGCGGTTTTCAGTTATCGAAAAACGAGTTAGAACTTTGAATTGGTTTTAAATAAAATAGCAACGAAAAAAATTAAGTTTGATAAAAAGCACCTTATTATGAAAAAAATCTTATCAATATTATTTTTAGCACTTGTATTCAATTTTTCAAATGGTCAAGAATTGTATTCTCTCACTGTGCAGGTATCTGAATTTCGGAATTCTGTCGGAAATGTTCAGTTTTTTTTATACAATAAAGAGGATTCAATACCCGATGAAAAGTTTAAAAAATATTATAAAAAAGAAATAGGAACAATCTCCAAAAACTCGGCAACAATAATGTTTAACAACCTTCCAAAAGGAAAATATGCCGTGTTTATACTTCATGACGAGAATAAAAATGGCAAAATAGATAAAAAAGCTTTGGAAA
>CAXYUO010000043.1:0-14599 GCA_964292185.1 uncultured Frigoriflavimonas sp. | reverse complement strand
AATGCATTTATTAAAAATAAAAAAAGTATAGCCTTTTCTATTGTAGGAATTGCATGTTTTACTGCAATTTATTTTTTGATTACAAAACCAATTTACCCTCAAAAATCTGATTCAATTACCGTAATAGAAGGAACTTTAGAATCTCCAAAACCTATTAAAGATATTAAATTAATTTCAATAGAATTGAGAAATGAAGTTGCAACTATTCCCTTGAAAGATGGGAAATTTCATTGGCAAACTGCTGAAAATCTGCCACTTTCAGAATATGCCGTTACTTTTGGAGGTAAATCTTATTCTTTTATTTTATCTAAAGGAGATTTGATACAATTAAATATTAAAATGGATGAGAAACAAGCAGAAGTTTATTTAAAAGGAAGCAGAAAAGCTGAAGCAAATTATTTACAAGAAGAAGAGCAATTTTCTAAATTTTATTATGATGTGGAACAAAAAGCATATGCAAACGAACCCGATAAATTCTATAAAGAAGCTGTGGAAGATTGGGAAGGCGATTTAAAATCATTAAAAAAATACAGAACCAAAGAAAACATCTATTTCGGTGACGATTTTAGAAATTATCAAACTCAATTAAAGGCAACCAAAATGCTTTCTGCCATTTATGATTATCAAAAAATGACTTCTTTTTCAGATCCAAAATTTGCACCACCAAAGGAATTTTTGAAAGAATTAAATTCAAATATTAAGAAACCTTCAAATCTTTTGCTGTCAAATGACACTTACAAACAATATCAATTGAAAAGAATGTTGCCAAACGATGGTGCAAAAAATCCAGATAGTATTTTGTTTTTAAAGCTGGCAAAAATGCCTTCAAGTTTGGAAAAAGATCAATTGTTGAGTGCGCAAGTTTTGAAATCTATAAAACAAGAGAATAATGAAGAAAAAAGAAACACCCTCTTTTCTGAAAATTTTGTTCAAATTTAAAATCCACAGTATAAAAATTATCTTGTAAGAGAATTGCAACTCATTAATAATCAACAGAAAGGAAAGCTTTTTCCAGATTTAAAATTTCAAGATTTGAGTGGGAAAGCAGTTTCTTTAAATAAATTTAAAGGCAAATATGTTGTCATAGATTTTTGGGCAACTTGGTGTGGACCGTGTAAAGAAACATCGCCAGTTTTTGAATATCAAGCAAGAAAATATAGGTATAATGATAATATTGTATTCCTTTCTGCAAGTATAGACGAAGATAAAAATAAATGGAAATTAGACCAGAAAAACTCTAAATCTAACACGAAACAATGGTGGGTTTCAGATACTAATGCTTTGAAAAGTTTGGGTGTAAACAGCATTCCAAGATTTATGATGATCGATCCGAATGGTAAAATGTACAATGCGAATATGCCAAGACCAAACGAAACTAATTTTGAAGATATTTTGAAATCGGTTGATAATAGTAGTAGTTTTAATATTACTTTTTAATTAAATTATAACTTTAATTCATGAAATTCAATACAGAAAAAAACATCATTTTAAAAAATAAACAAGGCAGAAAATTTCTTGCAGATGTTTATACTCCAGAAAGTTCTGAAAAATTGCAACTCGTTATTTTTGCTCATGGTTACAAAGGTTTTAAAGATTGGGGAGCGTGGAATTTGATGGCAGAAAAATTTGCAAAAGCAGGTTTTCTGTTCGTTAATTTCAATTTTTCTATGAACGGAATTGGCACAGGAAATACTTCAGAATTTACCGATATTGAAGCTTTTTCAGAGAATAATTATAGCCAAGAATTAGAAGATTTAGAAGTGGTGATTGATCATTTTTCAAAATTTGAAAATGTAAATAAAAGTAGAATTCCATTAATTGGACATAGTCGAGGAGGAGGAAAATGCATTCAAAAAGCTGCAGAAGATTCCAGAATTTCTTCATTAATTACGATGGGAAGTGTAGATTCTATGGATAGATTTGTGACTGGTGAAAAACTAGAAGATTGGAAAAACACAGGCGTTTATGAAACCTACAACAGCCGAACCAAGCAACAAATGCCACATAAAATTCAATTTTTAAATGATTATTTGGAAAATAAGGAAAGATTAAATATAGAAAAAGCTGCAAAAAATTTGAAAATTCCAACATTAATTATTCATGGAAAAGAAGATGAAAGTGTTGAGGTTTCTGCTGCAGAAAATCTAAATACTTGGATAGAAAATTCTCAATTATTATTGATAGAAAATACGGGTCACACTTTCAATTCTAAAGAACCTTGGACGGATTTTAAACTTCCTGTTGCTATGAATTTTGCAGTGAAGAGTGCGATAGAATTTCTTGAAAATTCTCAGCGTTGTTAGAGCTTAAAGCTCTAACAACGCTTTCCAAGCATCATCTATTTTACTTTCTAGTAAAAGTTTTTGCGCAATTTGGTGTACGTTTTCGTCAGCAGAAAAATCTCCTTTTGGCAAAACTTCAATATTGGCAAGCATTCCCAAATCGTTTCCAGTAAAAATTTTTGAATTTTTGATAGATTTTGGAAGTTGATCATAGCCAATTCCTTTTGTTACTAATGGTTTCGGAACTTCAAACAAAGTTTCGGCAGAAGTTTTTCCGTACCAATTTCCGCCTAATCTAGAAACTAAATTCAGTTTTTTCTGATCTAATACACCATTTTCATTCAGAAATTCTTCTCGTACATGAATTTTTACAACCTCGCAAATCACCAAATTTCCTGCACCACCTTCTGTTCCTAATGGTTTTACTTCTAGGACTTTACATTCCATGTTTACAGGACTTTCAGCAATGAGAAATGGTTTCACCAAATCAGCTTTTTTCATGGTTAGTCCAGTTTTTAGAAATTCATTCACGCCATTTTCATATTCTGTAGAAGAAAGCGAAACTTGCTGCACCATATCGAAATTTACATTTCCTATAACCACTTCTGGAACTTGCAAAACGTTTTCTAAAGTATGTTTCGTTGTGTTATCTCGAACTCTTCTTGCTGGAGAAAATATTAAAATCGGAGGATTGCTGCTAAAAATATTGAAAAAAGAAAACGGAGAAAGGTTTGCATTTCCATTTTTATCAATGGTAGAAGCTAATGCGATTGGACGTGGAGCTACAGCAGTTTGGAGTAATGCTTGTAATTCAAAATTATTAAGGTCTGTAAGGTTGATTGATTTCATATTTATTAACACATAAGTTTTATTTGATATTGCTTTATTTTAGTTAACATAAGTGCTCATAAGGTGTATTCTAAATTTAACACATAAGTGTTTTTTAAACTATGCATTATTTTAGTTAACATAAGTGCACATAAGTTGGACGCTTAATTCAACACATAAATTTATTCTAGTCTTTACTTTACTTTAGTTAACATAAGTGCGCATAAGGTTAATGTTTATCTTAAAAAATACTATAGTATTTTTTAAGGATGCCATTTATAAATATCTATTAAAATATTTATTTACATAAGTTTTATGTCCTTCATGATAGAGATTTCCCACATTAAAATTAACTAAAATTCCTTTTGGTGCTTTTAGTAAATTCATATAATTCAATGTTTGTGCTTCATAAAGTTTGGTCAATTCTGCAACTGATTTTATTTCTAAAACTACTAAATCTTCGAGAAGAAAATCACATCGTACTTTGCAATCAATATTTTTTCCTTTATAATCAAAGGGGATTTCAAGCTCAGATTTGTATTTAATTTCTCTAATATCAAATTCTCTCTTTAAACATTCATGATAAAAATTTTCAAATAGACCAGATCCGCAGATTTTATGAACCTCAATGCAAGCACCAGTTATTTTGTAAGTCAATTCATTGATATATTTCTGTGTAATTGCCATTTAAAAAATCTAAATTAATATTATCCAACCTAATGTGCACTTATGTAAACTAAAATCAAAAGCAAAACTAACAAACTTATGTGTTAAAACTTTTCAACAAAATTATTTTCAACTTTATGCTATCTAATGTTCACTAAAATAATAAATTAAGAAAAAAAACTAATACGGTTTAAAAACTAAAGTTTAGCCGCCAAAATCTGCCCAGAAACCTCCCCAAAACCAACTCTTTTCCCATCTTTCTCAGCAAAACCTCTCATGATAATAGTATCATTATCATTAATGAATTTTCTCTCGCTTCCATCTTTTAAAGTTAATGGATTTGTACCTCGCCACGTTAGTTCAAGCATAGATCCGTAAGAATCTTTTTCTTTACCAGAAATTGTTCCAGAAGCATACAAATCTCCAACTTCCACATTGCAACCATTCACAGTGTGATGTGCTAATTGTTGTGCCATATTCCAATACATGTATTTGAAATTGCTCGTTGCGATTAGGTTTTCTTCGCCATTTTCTGGTTGTAAAAATACTTCAAGATTGATGTCGAAATTTTTGTTTCCCTCAAATTTTAAATAATCTAAAACTTCCGGATCTTGTTTCGGAGAAGATGCTCTAAATGGTTCTAATGCTTCTAAAGTTACAACCCAAGGTGAAACAGAAGAGCCGAAATTTTTTGCCAAAAATGGTCCAAGTGGAACATATTCCCAAGATTGAATATCTCTTGCACTCCAATCATTAAACAAAACCATTCCGAAAATAGAATTTTCAGCATCGTTTACGGAAATAGAAGTTCCTAGTTCTGTATTTTGATTCACGATAAAGCCCATTTCCAATTCAAAATCTAACTGTTTACAAGGTCCGAAAATTGGATTTTCTGCATCTGCAGGTTTCGTTTGACCTTTTGGTCTGTAAATTTCTGAACCAGAAACTACGATAGAAGAAGCTCTTCCGTGATAGCCAACTGGAATGTGTTTCCAATTTGGTAATAACGCATTATTTGGATCGCGAAACATGGTTCCTACATTGGTTGCGTGTTCTATACTGCTGTAGAAATCGGTATAATTGGGAATGTGAACTGGCATTAGCATTTTCACCTGATCCAAATCGAAAAAACAATCGGTGATGCTTTTTTCATCATTTGCTAAAGAAGAATTTTCTAATAATAATTGTTGAATTTTCTCTCGAACAGCAATAGTCACGGGTTTTCCTAGTTCAATAAATTCATTTAAAGTATAAGCTTCGAAAACGTTTTCGTTTATACCTTCTACTTCATCAAGAAATCCGTAATCATATAATGTGGCTAAATCTAGAATCATATCTCCAATTCTGGTTGCACAAGCAATATATTCTTGATTGAAAATGGCAACTCCGAAAGGAATATTATGAATGGAAAAATCTGATTGTTCTGTATAATTTATAAAAGATTTCATGTAAATTTTCTTTTTATAAAAAACATGATCTGTGGTTTTAGATAATGCTTTATTGGGTTTATTTTTTACTTCTAATTTGATTGATGGCAGTTTCGTCTATCCATCTTTTTTTATTGTTGATGTCTATCATATATATAATATCATCTTGTTTGCTAGCGTAAAATGTTTTGGTAATTGGTATAGATATTTCTTTACCTTCCAAAAGATTAGCTCTTATAGAAACCATATTTTTTTTACTTTGTACTACATCACCAGAAAAAACATTGGAAACACTTTTTCCATCAGCTTTATCATCGAAAATTTCTACATAAGTAAGTTGTTTTCCATTAATGACAACAAAACTTCTTTCTGTATGATCTGCAAAATCTTCAATTAAGATGAATTTTTTACCATCTACATCTATTTTTTCAAGCTTTTGGTTGATGCCTTTTCTATTTTCCAAAGTGGTAAGAATTGCATCTATGCTTCCGTATTGTGCTTTGCAAATTCCTGAAAATAGTATGATGAATACTATGGAATTGATTAATTTTATTTTCATTAATTATAATTGATAAAGTTTTAAAAAATTTTTAAAGAGTTGTATTTAGAAAATTTATTTATGAATGTCTTTCATCTTTTAGTTTATTTTCTATCATCTAATTTTTTAAAGATTTCCTCTTCTTTCTTGTTCTTTTTCTAATGCTTCAAATAATGCTTTGAAATTTCCTGCACCAAAACTTTGTGCACCATGTCTTTCTATAATTTCAAAAAATAGAGTAGGTCTGTCTTCAATTGGTTTCGTGAAGATTTGCAAAAGATAACCTTCTTCATCATGATCTATCAAAATACCTAAATCTTGTAGTTTTTTAATGTCTTCATCTATGGTTCCCACTCTTTCAGGTACCATTTCGTAGTATGCTTCTGGTGGAGCAGAAAGAAATTCTATACCACGAGCTTTCAGTTCTGTTACGGTTTTTATAATATCTTTTGTTGCAACAGCAATATGCTGAACGCCTTCTCCTTCATAAAAATCTAAATATTCTTCTACTTGAGATTTTCTTTGTCCTTCTGCAGGTTCATTGATCGGGAATTTTGCAAAACCATTTCCGTTGCTCATTACCTTAGACATTAATGCAGAATATTCTGTATTGATTTGTTTATCATCAAAACTCAAAATATTCACAAATCCCATCACTTTTTCATACCATTCTACAGTAGGAATCATACGATCCCAACCTACATTTCCTACACAATGATCTACATATAACAAACCAACTTCTTCTGGATTGTAATCGCTTTCCCATTTTTCATATCCTGGCATAAATGCACCTGTATAATTCTTTCTTTCTATAAATAGGTGCGCAGTTTCTCCATAAGTAAAAACACCAGAAATTCTCACTTCTCCGTATTCATCAGTAATTGTCTTAGGTTCCATGTAAGATTTTCCTCCTCTTTTGGTGGTTTCTTCGTATGCGTTATAAGCATCATCTACCCAAAGTGCAAGAATTTTCACTCCATCTCCATGTTTTTTTTGATGTTCGCAAATTGGCGAATCAGAATTTAAACCTGAAGTAAGCACCAATCTTATTTTTCCTTGTTGAATTACGTAAGAAGCACGATCTCTAACTCCAGTTTCTGGTCCTGCATATGCAACGGATTGAAAACCGAAGGCAGTTTTGTAGAAATGGGCAGCTTGTTTGGCATTTCCTACATATAATTCTAAATAATCTGTACCATTAATAGGTAAAAAATTCTCTGCTTGAGCTATTTTTTCTGCAAAAGTAAGTGTTGACATTTTTTATTTTTTTAATAATGCCAATTTACGAAATTTCCGACTAATATTAAAATTATGAAGTTGCATTACTTTTTATTATTGTGAACTATTTTTATAATAAAAATTTTTCAGGAAAAAATGACTTTATCTTTGCCTTGCATCACATTTTCATTTAACTTTGCCAAAACCTAAATAAATGAGCAAAAAGAACACGAAATATATCTTCGTAACTGGTGGTGTAACTTCTTCTTTAGGCAAAGGAATCGTAGCAGCTTCCCTTGGATTATTACTAAAATCTCGTGGCTTCAAAGTTACTATTCAAAAATTAGATCCCTACATCAATATAGATCCAGGAACGCTAAACCCGTATGAACACGGAGAATGTTACGTAACTGAAGATGGTGCAGAAACCGATTTGGATTTAGGACACTATGAAAGATTTCTAGATTCTCCAACTTCTCAAAATAATAATGTAACCACAGGTAGAATATACCAAACGGTAATTGAAAAAGAGAGAAAAGGTGATTTTCTTGGCAAAACCGTACAGGTTATTCCACATATTACCAATGAAATAAAACGCCGTATAAAGATGTTGAGCAATAAAAATTTCGACATCATCATCACAGAAATTGGCGGAACTGTGGGAGATATAGAATCTTTACCTTATATAGAATCTGTAAGACAATTGAGATGGGAATTAGGCGAAGGAAATTCTATGGTTATACACCTTACATTATTACCATTTTTGGCTTCAAGTGGAGAATTAAAAACAAAACCATCTCAACATTCCGTAAGATTATTAATGGAAAGTGGAATACAAGCCGATGTTTTAGTTTGCAGAACTGAACATAAAATATCAAAAGAAATAAAATCTAAATTAGCACAATTTTGTAATGTAAATTATGAAAACGTGATAGAAAGTATAGATTTAGAAACTATTTACGAAGTTCCACTTTATCTACAGGATCAGAATTTTGATGAAGTAGTTTTGAAAAAATTAAATCTACCTTTTTCACAAACCTCAGATTTAAAAGATTGGAATAATTTCCTCAACAAATATAAAAACCCAAAAAAAACAGTTGAAATTGCTTTGGTTGGAAAATATGTTTCTCTACAAGATTCTTATAAATCTATTGTAGAAGCTTTTATACATGCAGGTGCTTCTGTAGAAACTGAGGTTATTATTCGTTGGGTTTATAGTGGAGATTTAACCGAAGAAAATAAAAAAGAAACATTCTTAAATGTAGATGGAATTCTAATTGCTCCTGGTTTTGGAGATAGAGGAATAGAAGGGAAAATTTTAGCAGCAAAATACGCAAGAGAAAACAAAATTCCTTTTTTGGGAATATGTTTAGGTATGCAAATAATGACGATAGAATTTGCCAGAAATGTATTAAAATTAGAAAAAGCAAACTCTATGGAATTTGATACAGGAACACCAGAACCTGTAATTTCTATAATGGCAGATCAGAAAAATGTAGTAGAAAAAGGTGGAACCATGAGATTGGGTTCTTGGAAGTGTACACTGAAAAACGGTTCTGCTCTTCAAAAAATTTATGGCACGAAAAATATTGCCGAAAGACATCGCCATCGTTATGAATTTAACAATGAATATTTAGAAGATTTTGAAAAAAATGGATTAATAGCAACTGGTTTCAACCCAGAAACCGATTTGGTAGAAACTTTAGAATTAAAGGAGCATCCGTTTTATATTGGTGTGCAATACCATCCAGAATACAAAAGTACGGTTGCAAATCCTCATCCTTTATTCAAAGCATTTATTGAAGCAGTTTCAGAAAATAAAAAATAATAAAAGGCAAGAAACAAGAAACAAGAATCAAGAATCAAGAAATTCTAACCTTGAAACTCTAAAAAATAATGCCAAGCTGCTACAAAAATACCAGCAGTTTCTGTGCGTAATCTTCTATTTCCTAGGGAAATAGCGGTAATGTTTTTATCTTGTAATAATTGAATTTCTCTATCAGAAAAATCTCCTTCCGGACCAATAAGAATTGTAATATTATTTTTATGGATTTCTGATAAAGATGTTCTTTTTAAATTTTCATTGCAATGGGCTACAAAACAATTTTCGGGATTTATTTTTTCTAAAAAATCATTCAATTTTTGTAAATCATTGATGATGGGAAAATAAAATCTTAAACTTTGTTTAGAAGCTGCAACTGCTTGTTTTGCAAGTCGTTCCATATTTAAGTTTTTTCTTTCAGAATGATCTGTTTGTATAAAACTAACTTCTGTAACGCCCATTTCAATAGCTTTTTCTAGAAAAAACTCTATTCTATCCATGTTTTTTGTAGGAGCAATTGCAATGTGTAAACTTGCAGAATTTTTGATTTCCTTTGGTAAAATTTCTGGATTTTCTAAAGAAACTTTTTTACCTTCTAATTTCAAATTTCCTTTTGCGGTATTTCCTTTTCCATCGGTAAGATAAATTTCATCGCCTTCACGCATTCTCAAAACCTTCAAAATATGCTGTTGTTCAGCTGCTTCTATAATAATTTCTGGAAAAATTTCTCCGTAAAATAGTTTCATATAATTGTTTTCGTGCTAAATTTCAAATAATTCTGTAGGATCTACTTTGAATTGTAGCATATTAGCTGTTTTTCGTCCACTATCACCACCTTTTCTTTGAATTCCTATTCTTCCAATTCTAATATTGCCTTGTTTTGTAAAAGTAACATCTCCGTTACTAAAATGATTTAAGCAAAGATTTATAGCTTAAACACTCAATGTAAATTCAAAAAAAATACTAATCTTTTCTTATGGCATTGGGATTTAAAAAAACATCTATTGCTTTCTGAATATTTTCAGATAATAAATAATAAACAAGTGAATAACAAGTATTATTTGCAGGAATTCTTTTACTTTTAATAATATTTTCATTTTTAAAAGTGAATAATATATCACTACAATCTTGCATATTTACAAGAATTTTAGTTTCTACTTCTTTCATTTAAATGGATGCATTATAATTTATTTGAACAATATCCCTTTTACTTAAACTGAACTTCAATCTTGAGTTTAAGGGATCGAGAATAATGTCGTGAATTGGTTTCTCTTTAAAATTTTTAACAATAAATAAACAATAATTTGAAGTTAAATTTTGAGCAACAGAAAATTCTTTTTCAGTTAACTGTATGTTTCCTGTTAATTCATTGAGTCCTTTTACTTCTATACAAAAATAATTATTGAGTTCATTGGTAAGTTTATAATCGAAACCGCAAGCCATATTTGTAGTGTCGAGTATTTGATGGGAAGTAAATAAATCAATTTTTTTATAATTACTTTTAAAATATTCTTCCGCAGCTTTTCCTGTTAATAATCTTTTCGCAACACTTTCAGAATAATCTCTTTTTTCAATACTATTTAGAAATTTTTCTATTACAAAATTATCTACATAAAATGACTTTATTAAATCTGAAAAAGCTTTAAAATCTAAAATGTTAAATTCGTTGTATAAATTTTCACAATAATCTCTGATTGGTCTTTTATACCAACCTTTTCTTTGATTTGGGAAAAGAGGATCAAATTCATCCCTATAATTTTTGATAGATGCAGGTTTACCACCTAAAGAAAAACCTAAAACATTAAATGCTTCTTGATAGCTATTAAAACCAAGTTCTTTAAGACCTTTCTCATTATATTTTGACAAGTATAAACCTGTTAAAATTGATTTATCGCGAATATTCATATTTATTCGATTAAATTTTATATTCTCCCCCAAAAACTTCCTCCAAATCATACCTAGAACTTGCAGAAATTGATAAATCCGCAAATTCTCCACGTTCATATTTCAATTGGGCAACCATCGCAATCATTGCAGCATTGTCTGTTGTGTATTCAAATTTTGGAATGTAGGTTTTCCAACCCAATTTTTCTTCGTTTTCTTTCATTACATTTCGCAATCCAGAATTTGCAGAAACTCCACCAGCAATTGCAATTTCATTGATGCCTAAATCTTTTGCCGCTTTTTCTAGTTTATCCATCAGTATTTCTACCAAACATTTCTGAACAGAAGCACATAAATCTTCCAAATTTTCAGCTATAAAATCTGGATTTTTTTGCACTTCTTTTTGTATAAAATAAAGCACAGAAGTTTTTATTCCACTAAAAGAATATTGATAATCATCTACTTTTGGTTTGTTAAATTTGAAAGTATTTTCGTTGCCGTTTTTGGCTAATTTATCTATAATTGCTCCAGCTGGATAATCTAATTTCAAAATTTTTCCTATTTTATCAAAGGCTTCTCCTGCTGCATCATCTATGGTTTTGCCAATAATTTCCATTTTAAAATAATCTTTCACCAAAACGATCATCGTATGTCCACCAGAAACCGTTAAGCATAAAAAAGGGAAATTCGGAGGTTTAGGATTGGCATCATCTATAAAATGAGCGAGAATATGAGCTTGAAGATGGTTAACTTCTATCAATGGAACGCCTAAACTCATAGATAAAGATTTTGCAAAAGAAGTACCTACCAAAAGTGAACCCAATAATCCGGGACCTCTCGTAAAACCGATAGCAGTAAGCATATTTTGTTGTATATTTGCTTTAGATAATGCTTGATGAACTACTGGAACTATGTTTTGCTGATGTGCACGAGAAGCTAATTCTGGAACTACACCACCATAATCTATGTGTATTTTTTGAGAAGCAGCAATATTGGAGAGGATTTTGCTATCCATAATTACAGCAGCAGAAGTATCATCACAAGAGGATTCTATCCCCAAAATTATAGACTTATTCATATCAATGGCAAATTTAGAGAATAATAATGATAATAAACACCAATCGCTTTCTGAAAAAGCAAAAAAATCGGTGCAAGAAACTCAGGATTTTGTAAAAGATGCTATCGAAAATCCTTTAGAAACCACAGAAGATTTTATCAATCAAGCGAAGGAAGATGTTACCAGTATGAAATGGTGGAAAAAATTATTGTTATATGTTTTTTGGATTTTTTTCTTCTTATTTGCTTCTATTTTCATCATTATTAATCTAAATGTTACAAAAAATTGGGCTGCTCAAGAAGCTCTAAAATTCTTAAATCAAGTTTTTAAAACAAAAATAAGTTCTGAAAGTGTAGAGGTAGATTATTTCGGAGATGTAACCATAAAAGGTCTTAAAATTAAGGATTTTAAGGACTATGATTTTATAATAGCAAAAGAATTAAATGCAAATTCTGATTGGATTTCTTTAGCCAGCAATGCAATTTCTGGAAAAAGCAATACGCTTAGTTTTAATTCTATGACTTTGCAAAATGCTGATATAAAAGTGATTACCTATAAAGGAGATAGTATTTCAAATTTTATTCGCTTTATAAATAATTTTGATGATGGCAAAAAAAGAGATCCGAAAAAACCCGTTTTTCAATTAAATTCTAGAATTAATATTCTTAATAGTAAAGTTTCCATCGTTAATCAAAATACAAAAGGCGAAGCTGGAAAATGGCTAACTGCAACAGATTTTAACTTAAAAGTTACAAGTTTGAAAGTTGTAGGTCCAGAAGTTTTCGCGAAAATAAATAATATGAGCTTCGTTACAGAAAGATGGGGCAAAAAACATATTGTAGATACTTTTTCTGGAGATTTATCAGTTACAAAAGAAGCCTTAACTTTAAAAGAAACCACCATCAATACGGATCATTCTTTGTTGCAAGGAACAATGAAATTTAATTTGAATAATGGTTCTTGGGCAGATTTTGAAGATAAAGTAAAGTGGGATTTAGATTTGAAAAGAGGAAGCGAAATAAGTGGATATGATATCAGCTATTTTGTGACAAATTGGGATAATTATAAACCCATAAAAATGTCTGGACAAATGTTCGGAGCTTTGAATGATTTTAAACTCAATAATTTCGTAATTGGTAATCAAGAAGTGAGTATTAATAGCAAAAGTACTTCATTTATAAATTTATTAACAGGAAATTTTTTAATAGAAACAGATGCTATTTCTACAGATTTCACGTATGTAGGTTTAAAAAACATGATGCCAACTTTCATTTCTAAAAAAATGAAAAATTTTGCTGATGATTTTGGTAGAATTAAGTATTCTGGATCTGCAAGAGTTACTCCACAAGAAGTTTATGTAGCAAAAGCCAATCTTGTTACAGGAATTGGACAAGCCAATATTTCTCAATTTTATCTCACAGATTTCAGTACAGATTTACCAAAATACAGAGGAAATGCAAAAGTTTCTGACCTAAATACTGCTGTGATTACAAAAAGCCTGCAAGTTGGTCTTATTTCTGGAAATTTTAAAGTAGATGGGCAAAGTTTTGATGTAAACACGATGAAACTACGTACCACTTCTGAAATTTCTAAGGTAGATATTTTGAATAAAGAAATAAACAATGTTTTTCTTGATGGAACTTTAGATCATAAGGTTTACAAAGGAATTGTAAAAATAAATGACGAACAAGCAAAAGCAAACGTAAATGGTTTAATAGATTTTAGTACATCAAAAATAAAAGCAGATGTAAAAGCAGATATTGATTATTTAAACATCAATTATTTTACAGAACAGCAAGGAAAACAAATAATTACAGGAAATGTAACTGGAAAAGTAGAAATGTCTTCTATAAATGATCTTAAATTAGATGCAGATGTTTCTAATTTTGCTTTTACCAATGGAATTGAAAAATATAATATCCCAAAAGCGAGCTTGAAAACCTATTACGAAAATGGCAATAGAATTATTTCTGTAGATGCTCCAAGTGCTGTGAAAGGGCAAATTTCTGGTAAATATAATTTGGCAGATTTAGCAGGAATGATAGAAAACGGACTTGGAAAAATATTAGTTGGTCCAGCTCCAAGAAAATTGTATAAAGGTCAGCAATTTGATATGAATTTTGATGTCAATCAAGGTTTGGTAAGCTATTTTTCACCAGATATTAAAATTCCAAAAGGTGCAAATGTAGAAGGTTCTTATGATGGAAATTCCAACAATTTAAAATTAAATGTAGATGCTGCAGAACTCAAATATATTTTAACAAAAACTAAAGAAATTACAGAAGTAGATAAAGCTTTAGCAGCAGCAAATAGTTCTTATAAAATAAATCCAAGAGATTTAATTACAAAAGATAGCGCAGTTGTAAACGGAATTTCTCTCAAAATAAATACTGCAAATCTTGAAGAACAAATTTTCGCAAAAATAGATAGAGCATCATACAATCAAAATATTTTTAAAGATGTTACTCTTAAAGCAAAAAACGTAAACAACGAAATACTGAAAATTTCTACCAACTTCATGCATGGATCTGCAGAAGATGAAAAAGATGGAAATCTGAAATCTTACGCATTCAATATCAACCAAAAAACAAATGCTGCAGGAGATTTTGTACTGAAATTTGATCCCACAAATTTGAATTATAATAATGTGAATTGGGTGATAGATACAAGTGCAGAGCTAGATCATTCTATAACTTATCGCAAAAAAACCAAAGATTTTTTAATTCAAAATTTAAAAGTTACTTCAGATGATAGCGAATTATTTGTGAAAAATGCTGTTTTCAAATCTGCAAAAGATTTTCAAGCAGAAGCAGAAGTCAAAAATCTACAAATAGATAAAGTTTTTCAAGTCTTGAATGGCGAAAATACCATGGAAAT